>NZ_JBHXEM010000063.1:14679-47926 GCF_042724755.1 Kitasatospora sp. NPDC127067
GGCACCTCCACAAACGCCCGCCCCCCCC
Source organism: Kitasatospora sp. NPDC127067 (assembly GCF_042724755.1). NCBI lineage: Bacteria > Bacillati > Actinomycetota > Actinomycetes > Kitasatosporales > Streptomycetaceae > Kitasatospora > Kitasatospora sp. NPDC127067. The sequence continues at coordinate 14,708 of NZ_JBHXEM010000063.1, forward strand.
ATCCCCCCCCCCCCCCACACCCCCCCCCACCCCCCCCCTCCCATACGCCCGGGGCCGCCCCCCCCGCGCCTCCCCCCCCCGCCGCAGGGAGCCTCAGGCGTCCAGGGTCCCCACGTGGTGGACGCGGACGAGGTTGGTGGAGCCGGCCAGGCCGGGGGGCGAACCCGCCGTGATGACGACGATGTCGCCCTTCTGGCAGCGGCCGAGCGACAGGAGTGCCGCGTCGACCTGTTCGACCATCTGGTCGGTGGTCGGGGCGAACGGGCCGAGGAAGGTCTCCACGCCCCAGGTGAGGGCGAGTTGGCTGCGCACGGCCGGTTCGTAGGTGAAGGCGAGCACCGGGATGGGCGAGCGGTAGCGGGTGAGCCGGCGGGCGGTGTCGCCGGACTGGGTGAAGGCGATCAGGTACTTGGCGTGCAGGAAGTCGCCGATCTCGGCGGCCGCGCGGGCGACGGCGCCGCCCTGGGTCCGCGGCTTGCTGCCGGTGGTGAGCGGTGGGAGGCCCGCGGCCAGGATGTCGTTCTCGGCGGCCTCGACGATCCGGGCCATGGTCTTGACGGTCTCGACCGGGTACTTGCCGACCGAGGTCTCCCCGGAGAGCATCACCGCGTCCGTCCCGTCCAGGACGGCGTTGGCGACGTCGGAGGCCTCGGCGCGGGTCGGCCGGGAGGTGTTGATCATCGAGTCGAGCATCTGGGTCGCGACGATGACCGGCTTGGCGTTGCGGCGGGCGAGCTTGATGGCGCGCTTCTGGACCAGCGGGACCTGTTCGAGGGGCATCTCCACGCCCAGGTCGCCGCGGGCCACCATGATCCCGTCGAAGGCGTCGACGACGGACTCCAGGTTCTCCACCGCCTGCGGCTTCTCGATCTTGGCGATGACCGGGACCCGGCGTCCCTCCTCCGCCATGATCCGGTGGACGTCCTCGACGTCCCGCCCGCTGCGGACGAAGGAGAGCGCGATGAGGTCGGCCCCGGTGCGCAGCGCCCACCGCAGGTCGGCGACGTCCTTGTCGCTGAGTGCGGGGACGGAGACGGCGACGCCGGGGAGGTTGAGGCCCTTGTGGTCGGAGACCAGGCCGCCTTCGATGACGAGGCAGCGCACGTGCGGCCCGTCGACGGCGACGACCTCCAGGGTGACGCGGCCGTCGTCGACCAGGATGCGCTCGCCGCGGCTGACGTCTCCGGCGAGCCCGGAGTAGGTGGTTCCGCAGCGGTCCTTGTCCCCCACGACGCCGTTGTCGGTGGAGATGGTGAACTCGTCGCCGCGTTCGAGAAGTACGGGTCCGTGGGCGAAGGTGTCGAGCCGGATCTTCGGGCCTTGAAGGTCGACGAGGATGCCGACGCTGCGGCCGGTCTCGTCGGCGGCCTTGCGGACGCGGCGGTAGCGTTCCTCGTGCTCGGCGTGCGAGCCGTGACTGAGGTTCAGTCGGGCGATGTCCATCCCGGCGTCGACCAGGGACTTGATCTGGTCGTACGAGTCGGTGGCGGGCCCGAGGGTACAGACGATTTTTGCTCGGCGCATAGTGCTGAGACTAGGCATTACCGGCGCGTAACCACGACGCGGGTCCGGACTGCGGGATGACCGTTGCGGTAAGGCGAGTTGAACAATCTGACACATCCTCGGACCGCTGTGCGAGCGCCCCGCTCCACGTCGCTTCCGCGCGCCGCCCGTACGCCTCCCGCGCCTCCCGCGCCGCCTGCCGATGCGATTCCGTGAAGGGGTGTTCACCCCTGGTTCACCGCCGCTTCCGCCGCCGCTCCCCGCCCGGCGGGACGCTCGTCACCCCCGGGTGGATGCCGGGGCGCCCCGGGTCACCACCCGGACGAAGGAGCGGACGAGGGGGAGGCGTTCGGCATGCGACGCGCACTGGGGGTGGTTGCGGCCCTGGCCCTGCTGGGCGGGGTCGCCTTCGCGCTGATCCCCGACGACCGGAAGAAGGACACCACCACGACGGTCACCGTCACCGGCCTGATCGGCTCGGAGAAGCGCGCCTTCTTCGAGAACGACGACGTCAAGGCCGAGTTGGCGAAGCAGGGCCTGGTCGTCCGGACGGACTCCACCGGCTCCTGGACGATGAGCGACCAGGCGGGCAGGACGCCGGGGCTGGACTTCGCCTTCCCGGCGAGCTCGGCACCGGCCCGGGAGATCCAGCGCATCTGGAAGCTGCAGGACTCCCCGATGGTCCCGTTCTACTCGCCGCTGGTGATCGTGGCGCACGAGCCGGTGGCCAAGGTCCTGAGGGACAACAAGCTGGCCGACCTGGACGCCACCGGCGTGTGGACGTTCCGGATGGACGAGTACGTCAACGCGCTGAAGGGCAACCGCAGATGGGAGGATCTGGCCGGCGCGGGCGCCCATCCCGAGCTGTCCGGTCAGCTCTTCGTGACCACCACCGACCCGGAGAGCTCGTCCTCGGGCGCGATGTACCTCGCGCTGCTCTCCTACATCGCCAACAACCACCAGGTGGTGTCGGACGACGCCGGCGTCGCCGCCGTCAAGGACGTCCTGTACAAGGCGAACGCGCTGCAGGGCATCCAGAAGAGCAGCAGCGACGAGCCGTTCCGGGACTTCGGCGCGGGGATCGGCAGCCCGCTGATCTTCGCGTACGAGTCGCAGGCCGCCGCCCTGTCGCTGCAGGGCAAGCCCACCGGGGACATGGTGGTGCTGTACCCGGACACCACGGTCTACTCGGACCACACCGTCGTGGCCCACACCGACAACGGCCGCAAGCTCGCCGACGCCCTCCAGAACGACGAGGTGCTCCGCGGTCTGGAGGCCGGGTTCGGGCTCCGGCCGCAGGCCGAACCGGAGGCCTTCGCGAACCTGATGCGGGAGAAGAAGCCGACTTTCGCACCCGATCTGACCGCGGCCAAGGTCAAGCAGGCGACCCTGCCCTCGCTGGACAACCTGCTCAAGCTGACCACCGCGGCGAAGGGGACCAAGTGACCATCCCGATGAAGCGCCGCGGCTGGCTCACGGCCGCGCTGGCCGCCGTGCTGGCCGCGGCCACCGCCTGCACCTCCTCCGGTGGCGGCGACAACCCCGCCCCGAAGCCCACCGATCCGCCCGCCGAGACCGCCCGCCCCGGCGTGCTGCGCGTCCTGGCGGGCAGTGAACTCCAGGACCTGGCACCGGTCCTGGAGGATGCCCGGAAGGCCACCGGGGTGACCGTGCAGTTCTCCTGGACGGGCACCCTGGACGGCGCCGACGCCGTCTCCTCGGGCCGGGCCGACGGCAAGTACGACGCCGTGTGGTTCCCGTCGAACCAGTACCTGCGGCTCGATCCGGCCGGCAAGTCCAAGGTGGTCTCCGAGACACCGGTGATGGTGTCGCCGGTGGCGATCGGGGTGCGTTCCTCGGCGCTCGGCGAACTCGGCTGGGGCGACGGTTCCAAGGTCACCTGGGCGCAGGTCGGCGCGGCGGCGGCGGCCGGAAAGCTGCCGTACGGGATGGCCGACCCGTCCCGCTCCAACTCGGGCTTCTCCACCCTCGTCGCGGTGGCCTCGGCCTTCTCCGGCGCGGGCGCGGCGCTGACCGACGCGGACGTGCAGAAGGCGGGTCCGCAGCTGAAGGAGTTCTTCAAGGGCCAGAAGCTGACCTCCGGCTCCTCCGGCTGGTTGGCGCAGGCGTACGCCCGGGCCGAGTCGGGCACGGTGAGCGCGCTGGTGAACTACGAGTCGGTGCTGCTGTCGCTGAACAGGACGCTGCCGCCGCAGCAGCAGCTGACGGTGGTGCGGCCGGCGGACGGCGTGGTGTCGGCGGACTACCCGCTCTCGCTGATGTCCTCCGCCGCGCAGGAGCAGCGGGACTCCTTCCAGCGGCTGTCCGCGTACCTGCTCAAGGAGGACGTGCAGAAACGGATCTCCGAGACGACGCTGCGCCGACCGGTGACGGCGGGCGCGGCCCCGGCCGCCGGGCTGCCCGCGGACCGCCGCCGGGAGCTGCCGTTCCCGGGCACCCGGGCGGTCGCGGACGGCCTGCTGGCCTCGTACCAGAACGAGCTGCGCCGCCCGTCCAGGACGGTGTACGTGCTGGACACCTCGGGCTCGATGGAGGGCTCGCGGATCGCCGCGCTGAAGAGCGCGCTGGGCCGGCTGACCGGGGCGGACGACACCCGCGGGACGCGCCGTTTCCGGGACCGCGAGGAGATCACGCTGCTCTCCTTCGCCTCCGCGGTGAAGTGGACCAAGACCCACGTGGTGCCGGCCACCGGCAGCCGGCCGGGCCCGGAGACGGAGCTGGCGTCGATCGACGCGGACGTGCAGTCGCTGGCCGCCTCGGGCGGGACGGCGGTGTACTCCTCGCTGGAGGAGGCGTACCGGGTGATCGAGCGTCAGCAGGCGGCGGCCGGCGACGACCGGTTCACCTCGATCGTGCTGATGACGGACGGGGAGAGCAACGCCGGTGCGACGGACGGCGACTTCAAGCGCTTCCACGACGCGCTGCCGGCCGGGGAGAAGTCGATCCCGGTGTTCCCGATCAAGTTCGGGGAGGCGGCGGTGGGCCAGCTCCAGGGGATCGCGGACCTGAGCGGCGGCAAGCTGTTCGACGGTACGGGCTCGCTGGACGGGGTGTTCGAGGAGATCCGTGGCTACCAGTGACGGGTTCGGCCCCCGGGTGCTGCGCTACCTGGAGTCGGCCCGGAACCTGGTCGGCTGCGCCGGCGGCGCGGTCGGCCTGGGGCTGCACTTCGCCGGACTGGGCGGGGTCTGGTGGCCTGGGGTCGTGGTCGGGCTGTACGGGGTGGGCGCGCTGCTGACGCCCGCCCCGAGCCCCCGCGAGGGGGCCGGGATCGGACCGGGGCCCGGGGCGGGCACGGGGATCGGCACCGGAACGGGCACGGGGACGGGAGCGGGGCCGGCCCTCCGCGAGACCGAGGCCTCCGGGGCGCACGCCCTGGAGGGGCTACACACGCCGGAGGGGGCGCCCGCGCCCGGGCGCGGGGAGCCGGAGCGCGGGGAGCCGAGGCGCCCGGCACCCGAGCGGCCCCCCGCGCCCGATCCGGAGCTGGTGGCGCTGGCCGCCTACCTGGACAGCGTGCCGCTGCCGCCCTCCGCCGGGGTGGACGGCCTGCTGGCGGCGCTGCGGGCGGCCGGCCCGGGCCCGGTGGCGGAGCGGATCGTCCGGCACCGGCTGCCGGTCGCGGTGGCCGGTTACCTGCGGGCGCGGACCTGGCAGCCGTGGGCGGGGCCGGACGATCCGGACCCGGCGCTCCGGCTGGGCCACGAGGTCGACCGGCTCATGGGCGAATTGTCCTGACCCCGCCGTCCTGACCCGCCGTCCTGACCCGCCGCCCGCCGCCCGCCGTCCGCCGTCCGCCGTCCGGCCTCCATCCTCCGCCGGCCGGCCCTACCACCCCGGACCTCCCCCGTTCCCGTCACGAACGAGTCGCCAAGATCTCACCTCTTGGACAGGTCCGGGGGCTATCCACCACCCCGGGCCGCACGGCACACTTCTACGCGCGTCCTTCTACGCGCGTCGACGCGTACACGCGCACTTGCCAACGAATGCCAGTTGACGGTCCATCCGCCGTCGTTCCCACTCGGGAGAGTCGTCCATGCCCCTGAACCGCCGTGACTTCGTCACCCGGTCCGCCGCCACCGCCGCCGGCGCCGCCCTGGCCGGTGGCGCCACCCTGGCCGCCGCCCCCTCCGCCGCGGCCGCCCAGCCGGACACGGCGGCCGCCAAGGGCCAGCAGCGCCAGCCGAACAAGCAGGCCTTCACCGTCATGGGCACCACCGATCTGCACGGCCGGGTGCTCAACTGGGACTACTTCACCGACGCCGAGTACAGCGACAAGGCCCACAACGCGGTCGGCCTCGCCAAGATCTCCACGCTGGCCAACCAGGTGCGCGAGGAGAAGGGCTGGAACCGCTGCCTGCTGATCGACTCGGGCGACACCATCCAGGGCACCCAGCTGTCCTACTACTACGCCCGGATCGAGTCGATCGACACCGAGGCCGACACCGTGCCGGACCACCCGATGGCCGTCGCCATGAACCTCATGGAGTACGACGCCGCCGCGCTCGGCAACCACGAGTTCAACTACGGCATCCCGCTCCTGAAGGCCTACCAGGACCAGCTGGAGTTCCCGCTGCTCGGCGCCAACGCGCTGAACGCGAAGAACGAGAAGCCGGCCTTCAAGCCGTACGTGATCAAGGAGCTGCGGCTGGGCGGCGGACGCCCGGTGAAGGTCGGCATCCTCGGCCTCACCAACCCGGGCATCGCGATCTGGGACAAGGCCAACGTCAGCGGCAAGATGGTCTTCCCGGGCATCGTCGAGACCGCCGCCGCCTGGGTGCCGAAGATGAAGGCGGCCGGCGCGGACGTCATCGTGGTGTCCTCGCACTCCGGCTGCGACGAGGCGACCACCTGGGGCGACCAGCTGCCCTGGGCCGAGAACGCCTCGGTGGCCCTGGCGGAGACCGTCCCCGACATCGACGCGGTGCTGGTGGGCCACGCCCACAAGGAGATCGCGCAGCGCCTGGTCGTCAACAAGAAGACCGGCCGGACGGTCGTGCTCTCCGAGCCGCTCTGCTACGGCCAGCGGCTGACCTGCTTCGACTTCGAGGTCGAGTTCGCGGCCGGCGCCTGGAAGGTCTCCTCGGTCTCCGCGCGACTGCTGAACTCCAACACCGTGCCGGAGAACCCGGAGATCACCGACGCGATCGCCGGGCAGCACAAGAAGGTCGTCGCGTACGTCAACCAGAACATCGGCACCAGCAAGATCGAGCTGTCGATCGCCGACGCCCGCTTCAAGGCCACCCCGATCATCGACCTGATCGGCAGGGTCCAGGCCGACGCCGTCAAGGCCGCGCTGGCGGGCGGGCAGTACGCCAAGCTCCCGGTGCTGGCCCAGGCCGCCCCGTTCAACCGCACCGCGCTGATCCCGTCCGGCCAGGTCAAGCTGCGCGACGCCGCGGGCCTCTACATCTACGAGAACACCCTGGAGGCCCGCGTCCTGACGGGCGCCCAGCTCAAGGACTACCTGGAGTACTCGGTCAAGTACTACAACCAGCTCGCCCCGGGCGCCCCGGTCGACAAGGAGGCCCTGACCGGCGCCGAGGCCACCCCGGACTACAACTACGACTCGGTCTACGGCCTGAGCTACGACATCGACATCGCCCAGCCGAAGGGCTCGCGGATCGTCAACCTGTCCTTCCAGGGCAAGCCGATCGACCCGGCCGCCGAGTTCGTCCTCGCCGTCAACAACTACCGGGCCAACGGCGGCGGCAACTTCCCGCACGTCGCCAAGGCCAAGATGGTCTGGTCGAACTCCGACGAGATCCGCAACACCATGATCGCCTGGGTGAAGGCCAAGGGCACCATCGACCCCGCCGAGTTCTTCACCGACTCCTGGCGCCTCGTCCGCGCCGGCCAGCCGGTCTTCTGACCGACGCCCCCGCCGAAAGGCCGTCGCCCCGCCGGCGACGGCCTTTCGGTCTGCCCGGTGGAAGAGTGGCGCCATGAGCGAGTCCCGGATCCCAGACCGCCACGCCCGGCTGCTGGCCTACGCGCAGAGTCTGACGCCTCCCAACGGGTGGAAGATCGAGATCTCCGGCGACGCGATCATCGTGATGGCCGGCCCCTCGGTGATCCGCCAGCGCAACCTGCGAGCTCGCCACCGACGGCCTCGTTCGCTCCCCCGCCTGAGACCACGGGCCTCCCGGCGGCTGCCGCCGGGAGGCCCTCAGTGTCTTCGGGAACCCCCGGTCAGAACGGGAAGACCGCGCGCTCGTGCTGGACGGAGATCCACTTCAGCGTGGTGAAGGCGTCCACCGTGGACTCGCCGTTGAGGCGGCCGACGCCGGAGTTCTTCTCGCCGCCGAAGGGCACGCCCGGCTCGTCGGCGATGGTGCCGCCGTTGACGTGGATCATGCCGGTCTCGATCCGCTGGGCGAGCTTCACGCCGCGCTCGACGTTCGCGGTGTGCACCGCGCCGCTGAGTCCGAACGGCGTGTTGTTGGCGAGCCGCACGGCCTCGTCCTCGCCGTCGAAGGGCACCAGCAGCACGACCGGGCCGAAGAGTTCGTTCCGCAGGATCGGCGCGTCCTCGGCGAGGCCGGTGAGCACGGTCGGCGCCATCAGGCTGCCGACCGTGGTGCCGCGCAGCAGCGCGGTGGCGCCGGCCGCGAGCGCCTGGTCGACCTGGGCGTCGAGGGCGCCGGCCTGGACGGGGTTGATCAGCGGGCCGATGTGGGTGGCCGGGTCCCTCGGGTCGCCGACGGTGAGCGAGGCGACCTTGGCGACGAACTTCTCGGTGAACTCGGCCTCGACGCGGCGGTCCACCAGCACCCGGTTGGCGGCCATGCAGACCTGTCCCTGGTGGACGAAGCGGCTGAACACCGCGGCGTCCACGGCGTGGTCCACGTCGGCGTCGTCGAGCACGATCAGCGCGCTGTTGCCGCCGAGCTCCAGGACCGTCCGCTTGAAGTGCGCGGCGGCGACGGTGGCGACGTGCCGGCCGACCTTGTCGGAGCCGGTGAAGGAGATCACCTTGGGCACCGGGTGCTCCAGGAAGCTGTCGCCGATCTCGGCGATGTCGGTGATCACCACGTTCAGCAGGCCGGGCGGCAGCCCCGCGTCCTCGAAGAGCTTGGCGATCAGTCCGCCGCCGACGACCGGGGTCTCCTGGTGCGGCTTGAGGACGACGCCGTTGCCGAGCGCGAGGGCCGGGGCAACGGCCTTGAGCGCCAGGAACAGCGGGAAGTTGAAGGGGCTGATCACGCCGACGACGCCGACCGGCAGCCGGTAGAGCCGGTTCTCCCGGCCCGGGGCGGGCGAGGCCAGCAGCCGGCCCTCGGAGGCCACCGACAGGTGCAGGCACTCCCGCAGCACGTCCTTGACGAGCGACAGCTCGAAGCCCGCCTTCAGCGCGGTGCCGCCGAGTTCCGCCATGATCGCCGGGACGATCTCCGGCTCGCGCTCCTCCAGCAGCCGCAGCGCGCGCTCGAAGACCAGCCGCCGCTGGTACGGGTTGGCGGCGGCCCATGCCTTCTGGGCGCGCTCGGCGGCGCGGTAGGCCCGGTCGACCTCGGCGCCGGTGGCGACGGTGATGGTGGCGAGCTTGTCGCCGGTGTAGGGGTCGACGTCGACGATGTCCCAGGAGCCGCTGCCGCTGCACCACTCGCCGTCGATGTACTGCAGCGCCAACTCGGAGAAGTACGACATCTGTTCCCTCTCATACACCGACCTGATGGGAAGTCATCGTACTGACGTATTACAACTCCTGGCGCATCGCGTACAGCAGGTTCCGGGTCGGTTCCGGGCTCAGGCTGTCCGCGACCAGGTCGTCCATCGCGTGCCGGTACTCGGCCACCTCCGCGGGCTTGTCGAGGTAGAGCGCGGTGGTGAACTGCTCCAGGTACACCACGTCGGCCAACTCGGCCTCGGCGAAGCCCAGGACGGTGAAGGCGCCGCTTTCCGCGCTCAGCCCGGCGTTGCCCAGCGGCAGCACCTGGAGCCGGACGTTGGGCAGCTCGCCGAGCTCCAGCAGCCGGTCCAGCTGGCCGCGCATCAGCTCCGGCCCGCCCCAGGGCCGGCGCAGCGCGGCCTCGTCCAGTACGGCGACCAGCTGCGGCGCCCGCTCGGCGGTCAGCACCGCCTGCCGCTTGAGCCGTACGTCGACCCGGCGCTCGATCTCCTCCGGCCCGTGGACGTGGCCGCCGGCGGTGACCACGGCCCGGGCGTAGTCGGCGGTCTGGAGCAGCCCGTGGACGAACTGGACCTCGTAGCTGCGGATCTCGGCCGCGGCCTCCTCCAGTCCCAGGTAGTTCTGGAACCAGCCGGGCAGCACGTCCCCGTACTCGTGCCACCAGGAGCTGACGTTGGCCTCGCGCAGCAGTCCGAGGACGGTGGCCCGCTCCTGATCGGCCTCGACCCCGTACAGGGTCAGCAGGTCGGCCACGTCGCGTTCCTTGAAGCCGACCCGGCCGAGCTCCATCCGGCTGATCTTGGACTCGGAGGCGCGGATCGAGTACCCGGCCTCCTCCCGACTGACGCCTCTGGCCTCGCGGAGCTTGCGCAGCTGGGTGCCGAGCAGCAGACGCCGTACGGTGGCGCCCCCGCCTGCCTGAGTCGTGCCCATCGAAGTCGTCCTCCGCACTCGCCCAGCCCCCCGGCCGTCGGCCGCAGTCTGCCACTTGGCACCGACGAACAACAGCCCACTGTGCGGGATCCCGCCGGACGGATCACGGCTCCGGACGTTTGTCCGGGAGTCGCCGCAGCCCGGGCGGTGTCCGGGTCGTCCCCGGCCCGGAGTTCCGGGCCCCGAGCCGCTGCTCCCGGCGCCGGACGGCCGTCGGGGAACGCGACGGCGCCCGCCCTCCAACTGGTCGGGGAAGAGGGCAGGCGCCAGGAGACCGCGTTGGCCCGGCGACGCTGGCGGGGGCAGCGGGTTGAGCTCCCGGCGATGCGGCGCCGGGCGTTCGGTGGAGGCCGGTCGGACCGTCCGTCCGTCAGACCACCAGGGGGCGGTCCGTGGGCCGGATCGGGGCGGGAAGCGGGGTCTTGCCGCCCAGGTACCGGTCCACCGCGGCGGCGGCCGAACGGCCTTCCGCGATGGCCCAGACGATCAGCGACTGGCCACGGCCGGCGTCTCCGCAGACGTACACGCCATCGACATTGGTGGCGAACCGGCCATCGCGGGCAATGTTACCGCGCGCGTCGAGGTCCGCTCCCAGCTGCTCGACCAGCCCGTTCCGCACGTCCGTCCCGGTGAAGCCCATGGCCAGGGTGACCAGCTGGGCCGGGACGGCCCGCTCGGTGCCGGGCACCGGCTCGAACCGGCCGTCCTTGAACTCCACCTCGACGAGGTGCAGTTCCTGGACGTTGCCGTCCTCGTCGCCGGTGAAGCGGGTGGTGTTGACGGAGTAGATCCGCTCGCCGCCCTCCTCGTGCGCGGAGGTGACCTTGTAGGTCATCGGCATGGTCGGCCACGGCTGGTGCCCGGGCCGCTCCTCGCCGGGCCGCGGCATGATCTCCAGCTGGGTGACGGAGGCCGCCCCCTGCCGGTGCGCGGTGCCGACGCAGTCCGCGCCGGTGTCGCCGCCGCCGATCACGACCACGTGCTTGCCCTTGGCGCTGATCGGGGACTCGACGAAGTCGCCCTCCTGCACCTTGTTGGCCAGCGGCAGGTACTCCATGGCCTGGTGGATGCCCTTGAGCTCGCGTCCGGGCACCGGCAGGTCGCGGGCGGTGGTGGCGCCGGCCGCGACGACCACGGCGTCGAAGCGCTCGCGCAGCTGCTGGCCGGTGATGTCCTCGCCGACGTGCACGCCGGTGCGGAACCGGGTGCCCTCCGCCCGCATCTGCTCGATGCGGCGGTTGATGTGGCGCTTCTCCATCTTGAACTCGGGGATGCCGTAGCGCAGCAGTCCGCCGATCCGGTCGGCCCGCTCGTACACCACGACGGTGTGCCCGGCCCGGGTGAGCTGCTGGGCGGCGGCGAGGCCGGCCGGGCCGGAGCCCACCACGGCGACGGTCTTGCCGGAGAGCCGCTCGGGCACCTGCGGGGTGACCCCGCCCCGGTCCCAGGCCTTGTCGATGATGGTGACCTCGACGTTCTTGATGGTCACCGCGTCCTGGTTGATGCCGAGGACGCACGCGGACTCGCACGGAGCCGGGCAGAGCCGGCCGGTGAACTCCGGGAAGTTGTTGGTGGCGTGCAGCCGCTCGATCGCGCCGACGAAGTCGTCCCGGTAGGCCAGGTCGTTCCACTCGGGGATGAGGTTCCCGAGCGGGCAGCCGTTGTGGCAGAACGGGATGCCGCAGTCCATGCAGCGGCCGGCCTGCTCGGTGATGATCGGCAGGAGGCTGCGCTCGACGTAGACCTCGTTCCAGTCCTTGAGGCGGACGTCGACCGGGCGGCGCTCGGCCAGCTGCTTGGGCGTGGTCAGGAAGCCCTTGGGGTCAGCCATTAGCCGCCTCCATCATCTTCGCGGTGGTCTCGGCCTCGGAGAGGCCATCGCGCTCAGCGGCGTCCTTGGCGGCGAGCACTGCCTTGTAGTCGGTCGGCATGATCTTGGAGAAGCGGGAGACCCCGCTGCCCCAGTCCGCCAGGAGTTCGGCGGCGACGGTGGAGCCGGTCTCCTCGTAGTGCTGCTGCACGGTGTCGCGCAGCCAGTCGCGGTCGGCGGCGGTGGGGGCCTCGATGCCCACCATGCCGTCGTTGACGTTGGCGGGGCGCAGGTCCAGGACGTACGCGATGCCGCCGGACATGCCCGCCGCGAGGTTGCGTCCGGTCTCGCCGAGGACGACGACCCGGCCGCCGGTCATGTACTCCAGGCCGTGGTCGCCCACGCCCTCGACCACCAGGGTGGCCCCGGAGTTGCGGACGGCGAAGCGCTCGCCGGCCTTGCCGCGCAGGTGGACGCGGCCCGATGTGGCGCCGTAGCCGATGGTGTTGCCGGCGATGACGTGGTTCTGGGCGTCGTTGCCGATGGCCGCCGCCTCGCGGGCCGGGCGGACGACGACCACGCCGCCCGAGAGGCCCTTGCCGACGTAGTCGTTGGCGTCGCCCTCCAGGCGCAGGGTCACGCCGCGCGGCAGGAACGCGCCGAAGGACTGCCCGGCGGAGCCGGTGAAGGTGACGTCGATGGTCCCCTCCGGCAGGCCCTCGCCGCGGTACCGCTTGGTCACCTCGTGGCCGAGCATGGTGCCGACGGTGCGGTTGACGTTGCGGATCGGCAGCTGGATGCGGACGGCGTCGCCGCGTTCCAGCGCGTCCTCGGCGAGCGTGATCAGCTGGTTGTCCAGGGCCTTGTCGAGCGCGTGGTCCTGGGTGGTGGTGCGGTGCCGGGCGGCCCCTTCGGGCAGCGCGGGCACGTGGAACAGCGGGGCGAGGTCCAGCCCGGCGGCCTTCCAGTGGTCGATCGCGGCCCGGGTGTCGATGTGCTCGGCGTGGCCGACGGCCTCCTCGATCGAGCGCAGGCCCAGCGAGGCCAGGATCTCCCGGACCTCCTCGGCGATGAACTCGAAGAAGTTGACCACGAATTCGGGCTTGCCGGAGAACCGCTCGCGCAGCACCGGGTTCTGGGTGGCGACGCCGACCGGGCAGGTGTCCAGGTGGCAGACGCGCATCATGATGCAGCCGGAGACCACCAGCGGGGCGGTCGCGAAGCCGAACTCCTCGGCGCCGAGCAGCGCGGCGATCACCACGTCGCGGCCGGTCTTCAGCTGGCCGTCGGTCTGGACGACGATGCGCTCGCGCAGCCCGTTGAGCAGCAGCGTCTGCTGGGTCTCGGCGAGTCCGAGCTCCCAGGGCCCGCCGGCGTGCTTCAGCGAGGTGAGCGGCGAGGCGCCCGTCCCGCCGTCGTGCCCGGACACCAGCACGACGTCCGCGTGCGCCTTGGACACGCCCGCGGCGACCGTCCCGACGCCGACCTCGGAGACCAGCTTCACGTGGATGCGGGCCGCCGGGTTGGCGTTCTTGAGGTCGTGGATCAGCTGCGCCAGGTCCTCGATCGAGTAGATGTCGTGGTGCGGCGGCGGCGAGATCAGGCCGACGCCCGGGGTGGAGTGCCGGGTCCTGGCGACCCAGGGGTACACCTTGTGGCCGGGCAGCTGGCCGCCCTCACCGGGCTTGGCCCCCTGGGCCATCTTGATCTGGATGTCGTCGGCGTTGACCAGGTACTCGGAGGTGACGCCGAACCGGCCGGAGGCGACCTGCTTGATCGCCGAGCGGCGCTCCGGGTCGTACAGCCGGTCCGGGTCCTCGCCGCCCTCGCCGGTGTTGGACTTGCCGCCGAGGCGGTTCATCGCGATGGCCAGGGTCTCGTGCGCCTCGCGCGAGATCGAGCCGTACGACATGGCGCCGGTGGAGAAGCGCTTGACGATCTCGGAGACCGGCTCGACCTCCTCGACCGGGATCGGCTCCCGGCCGAGGCCGTCCAGCTGGAACAGGCCGCGCAGCGTCATGAGCCGCTCGGACTGCTCGTTCACCCGGTCCGTGTACTGCTTGAAGATGTCGTAGCGGCGGTTGCGGGTGGCGTGCTGGAGCCGGAAGACGGTGTCCGGGTCGAACAGGTGCGGCTCGCCCTCGCGGCGCCACTGGTACTCGCCGCCGATCTCCAGGGCGCGGTGCGCGGCCGGGATGCCGGAGGCCGGGTACGCCTTGGCGTGCCGGGCGGCCGTCTCGCGGGCGATCTCCTCCAGGCCGATGCCGCCGAGCTTGGTGGTGGTGCCGGCGAAGTAGCCGTCGACCAGGTCGTGGGAGAGGCCGATGGCCTCGAAGACCTGGGCGCCGCGGTAGGAGGCCACGGTCGAGATGCCCATCTTGGACATGACCTTGAGCACGCCCTTGCCGAGCGCCTTGATCAGGTTCCGGATGGCCTTCTCGGGCTCGACGCCCGCGATGAACACGCCCTGGGCGACCAGGTCCTCGACCGTCTCCATCGCCAGGTACGGGTTGACCGCCCCGGCGCCGTAGCCGATCAGCAGGGCGACGTGGTGCACCTCGCGGACGTCGCCCGCCTCGACCAGCAGCGACACCTGGGTGCGCTGCTTGGTGCGGATCAGGTGGTGGTGGACGGCCGAGGTGAGCAGCAGCGAGGGGATCGGCGCGTGCTCGGCGTCGGAGTGCCGGTCGGAGAGCACGATGATCCGGGCGCCGTCGGCGATCGCCGCGTCGGCCTCGGCGGCGATCTCGGCGAGCCGGGAGGCCAGGCCCTGGCCGCCGGTGGCGACCTTGTAGAGGCCGGAGAGCGTGACGGCCTTGAGGCCGGGCTGGTCGCCGTCGGCGTTGATGTGGACGAGCTTGGCCAGCTCGTCGTTGTCGATCACCGGGAAGGTGATGCCGACCGAGCGGCAGGCGGCGGCCTCGGCGGCCAGCAGGTTGCCCTCGGGGCCGAGGTTGGACAGCAGCGAGGTGACGAGCTCCTCGCGGATGGCGTCCAGCGGCGGGTTGGTGACCTGCGCGAAGAGCTGCACGAAGTAGTCGAACAGCAGGCGGGGCTTCTCGCTCAGTGCGGCGATCGGCGAGTCGGTGCCCATCGAGCCGAGCGCCTCGGCGCCGGTGCGGGCCATCGGCGCGAGGACGACCCGCAGCTCCTCCTCGGTGTAGCCGAAGGTCTGCTGGCGGCGGGTGACGGAGGCGTGGGTGTGGGCGATGTGCTCGCGCTCGGGCAGCTTGGCGAGCTGGATCTGCCCGCCGTCGACCCACTCCTCGTAGGGGTGCTCGGCGGCGAGGGCGGACTTGACCTCCTCGTCCGGGACGATCCGGCCCTCGGCGGTGTCCACCAGGAACATCCGGCCGGGCTGGAGGCGGCCCTTCCTGGTGACCTTCTCCTGGTCGATGTCGAGCACGCCGACCTCGGAGGAGAGGACGACCAGGCCGTCCTCGGTGATCCAGTACCGGGCCGGGCGCAGGCCGTTGCGGTCGAGCACGGCGCCGATCTGGTTGCCGTCGGTGAAGGTGACGCAGGCCGGGCCGTCCCAGGGCTCCATCAGGTTGGAGTGGTACTGGTAGAAGGCGCGGCGGGCGGGGCTCATGGTGGCGTGGTTCTCCCACGCCTCCGGGATCATCATCAGCACCGAGTGCGGCAGCGAGCGGCCGCCGAGGTGGAGCAGCTCCAGGACCTCGTCGAAGGAGGCCGAGTCGGAGTGCTCCGGTGTGCAGATCGGGAAGATCCGCTCCAGGCCCCGCCCGTTGCTGTTGGCGGGGATGAGGTCGGTGGCGAGCTGCGACTCCCGGGCGTGCATCCAGTTGCGGTTGCCCTTGACCGTGTTGATCTCGCCGTTGTGGGCGACGAAGCGGTACGGGTGGGCGAGCGGCCAGCTCGGGAAGGTGTTGGTGGAGAACCGCGAGTGCACCAGGCCGATCGCGGACGCGTAGCTGCGGTCCGACAGGTCGGGGAAGAAGGGCTCCAGCTGGCCGGTGGTCAGCATGCCCTTGTAGACGATGGTGCGCGCGGACAGCGACGGGAAGTACACCCCGGCCTCGCGCTCGGCCCGCTTGCGGACCACGAAGGCGATCCGGTCCAGCTCGATGCCGGCCCGGTCGGCGCCTGCCAGGAAGACCTGCCGGAAGCGCGGCATCACGCTGCGGGCGGCGGCGCCGAGCAGGTCGGGGGTGACCGGGACGTCGCGCCAGCCGAGGACGGTCAGGCCCTCCTCGGCGGCGATGCCCTCGATCCGGGCGACGGCCGCGGCGTCCTGCTCGTCGTCCTCCGGCAGGAAGGCGATGCCGACGGCGTAGGAGCCGGCCGCCGGGAGCTCGAAGGAGACCTTCCCGCGCAGGAAGGCGTCGGGGATCTGGGTCAGGATGCCCGCGCCGTCGCCGGAGTCGGGGTCGGCGCCGGTGGCGCCGCGGTGCTCCAGGTTGCGCAGGACGTTCAGCGCCTGCTCGACGATGGTGTGGTCGGCGATGCCGGTCAGCGTGGCGACGAAACCGACGCCACAGGCGTCGTGCTCGTTCCGCGGGTCGTACAGGCCCTGAGCAGCAGGTCGCGCATCCGGCACGAGCGTGTACGGCTGGCGGGCGGCGCCGGCCTGGGGCTCGTTGGCGGAGTGCATGGATGCAGACAGCATCGGCTCTCCCGTCGTCGTCTTTCGGCAAGTTGGTGCAAGTAGGGACGACGTTGGCCCTGATGCGATGGTGCGGTGTCGTGCAAGTTACATGATGCCCATGATCCCGAGAAGCGGAATATCCCGTCCACATGGCGGGACGACCCGCAGGTCAGGGGGTGTGTGGGAGGACGCGCCACAGTGCACGTCCCGACGATTGTGCCCAACCGTCCACCGCCCGAAACAGGGGCGAAACCGGATCGCCACAGAAGCCGATCATGAATGCCTGCGATTCCATCCCGGGAGCCCGTCCGCGGATGCGAATCCGCGGCTCGGGGGCCCGAATGGTGAGACAGTGCCAGGCGTCGCCGGGCGCCCATGTGTGAAACGTCACGCACTGCTCAGCATAGTCATGCACGACTCCGGTCAGCCCACATGGCCGCCGATCAGCCACCCGAGCAGGTAGGTCACCCCGGCCGCCGCACCGCCCAGCACCAGCTGCCGCAGCCCGCTGAACCACCAGCTGCGCGCCGTCACCCGGGCCACCACCGCGCCGCACAGGAACAACCCGGCCCCGGCCAGCAGCATCGCGGGCAGCAGCGCGGTCGCCCCCAGCAGGTACGGCAGCAGCGGCAGCAGCGCGCCGAGCGCGAAGCACAGGAACGACGAGCCGGCCGCCACCAGCGGCGAGGGCAGGTCGGTCGGGTCGACGCCCAGCTCCTCGCGGGCGTGCACCTCCAGGGCCAGCTCCGGGTCGGCGGACAGCTGCCGGGCCACCTCGTGCGCCAGCTCCGGGTCCACCCCGCGCGAGACGTACAGCTGGGCCAGCTCGGCCAGCTCCCCCTGCGGATTGCGGCTCAGCTCCAGCCGCTCGACCTCGATCTCGGCCTGCACCAGCTCCCGCTGCGAGGCCACCGAGGTGTACTCCCCCGCCGCCATCGAGCAGGCGCCGGCCGCCAGGCCCGCCAGCCCGGTCAGGATCACCGTCCCGTTGGACGCCGCGCCGCCGACCACGCCGGTCATCAGCGCGAAGTTGGACACCAGCCCGTCCACCGCGCCGAACACGGCCGGCCGCAGCCAGCCCCCGTTGACGTCCCGGTGGTGGTCGGCCGCGGGTATCCGGGGCTGGTGTCCGGCGTCGGCCTCCATGGTGATCGTGCTCATCGTCGTTCCCCTCCGTCGTGGTTCGTCAGCCCTGAACGTAGCCCGCCTGACCTGGGCATTTCCAGCAAAGTAAGGCTGTCCGAACACCACTGAGGCCACCCTTCGCAAACCTCGCGAAGGGTGGCCTCGGCCGGGGAAGGCCCCAGGTCAGATGGGGTTCTTGACGTCCTCGCCGACCGTCTCGGCGGCCGCCCCGTCGGCCGCCCCGTCGGCCGCGGGCCCGGCCGGCCCGCGCAGCACCGGCTTCCCGTCGGCCTTCTCCGGGGCCTTCCCGTCGGCCTTCTTCCCGCTCTTCTCGCTCGTGTCGCTCTTCTCGCCGGACCCGGCGTCCTCCGCCGCCAGGTGCGCGGCCGGATCGATGCTCGCCGGGTCCTCCCGCCCGGGCCGCGTCCTGCCCACGATCACGAAGTACGCCACCGCGGCGACGAACACCCCGATGGACACCCAGTCGTTCAGCCGCAGGCCGAAGTAGACGTGCGCCTCGTCGATCCGCAGCCACTCGGTCCAGAACCGGCCCACCGTGTACGCGGCCACGTACAGCGCGAACGCCCGGCCGTGGCCCAGCGTGAACCGGCGGTCCGCCCAGATCACCAGCACCGCGACGCCGACGCACCACAGCGACTCGTACAGGAAGGTCGGGTGGTAGACGCCCTTCACGACCTCGCCGTTGGCCAGCGTCTTGTCGATCTCCAGGCCCCACGGCAGGGTGGTCGACCGGCCGTACAGCTCCTGGTTGAAGTAGTTGCCCCAGCGGCCCAGCGCCTGCGCGAGCGCGATGCCCGGTGCGATGGCGTCGGCGTACGCGGGCAGCGGCACGCCCCGGCGGCGGGCACCGATCCAGGCGCCGACCGCGCCCAGCGCGACGGCGCCCCAGATGCCGAGGCCGCCCTCCCAGATCTTGAGGGCGTCCCAGGGGTTCTTCCCCTCGGCGAAGTACAGCCGGCCACCGTCGGTGATCACGTGGTAGAGGCGGCCGCCGACCAGGCCGAACGGCACGGCCCACACGGCGATGTCGCCGACGGTGTGCTTGGCACCGCCCCGGGCGACCCAGCGCTTGCTGCCGAGCCAGACGGCAACGACGACACCGAGGATGATGCAGAAGGCGTAGGCGCGCAGCGGGATCGGTCCCAGGTACAGGACGCCCCGCGACGGGCTGGGAATGTAGGCGATATCCATGGCAGTTCCGACGCTACAGGGTCCGACGGCCCGTTCGGGGCGCCTTGTGGTCACAGAAACCGAACAACGGGCGGCGCCGCCCCCTCCGGACGGGGAGGGAGCGGCGCGGCGGAGCGGGCTCAGCCGGCCGTCGGCGACGGGTTGTTGGCCTCCGAGGCGGTGCTGGTCGGCGCCGGGGTCTGCCCGTGCGAACCCGCCGTACCCGGCTGCTTGCCCTGGTTCGCGGCTTCCACCCAGGCCACCAGGTTGGCCGGGGTGATCTCCTCGCTGCCGTTCTTCGGGTAGATCGGCTGGCCGTTGAGCAGCACCGTCGGGGTGGACTTGAAGCTGGACTTGTCGAAGTCCTGCTGCACCGCGGACACCCACCCGCCGAACTTGTTGTCGTTGACGCAGGACTGGAACTCGGGCGTGTCCAGGCCGTTGACCTGCTTGGCCAGGCTGAGCAGCACGGCCTTGTCGCCGAAGGCGTCGTTGGTCTCGTCCGGCTGGTTGCGGTACAGCACGTCGTGGAAGTCCCGGAAGTGCCCGGCGTCCTGGGCGCAGCCCAGGGCGTTGGCGGCGGTCTTGGAGCCCTTGCCCCCCACGGCCCGGTCGATGAACGACACGATGTGGTAGTTCGTGTAGATCTTCCCGGCGTCCTCCAGCTGGTCGATGGTGGACGAGAACTCGCGCTCGAAGGTGCCGCAGGCGGGGCAGCGCGGGTCCTCGTAGACCGTGAGGACGGAGGGCGCGTTGCCCGCGCCGACCGGGATGACCAGGTTCTTGTCGCCGATCGTCCCGGCCGGGACGGCGGTCGGCGTCTCCGGCTTGGAGCGCTGGTTCTGCACCACGACGCCGACGACCACCGCGGCGGCGATCACCGCGAGCACGGAACCGCCCACGATCAGCTTCTTCTTGCGCCGGGAGGAGACCTCCTCGGCCGCCCGCTGTTCCAGCATCCGCTCGCGGGCGGTGCGCTTGCCTTCTCGGTTCTTCTCGCTCATTGCCTTGACATCCACGGTCGGGGGCCTTCGTCGGGTGCAGGGGTGTGGGGGTCAGCTCGCCGGTGCGGGGGGCGGGGGGTCAGTTCGCCAGCCAGGCGTCCACCGACAGCCGGGTGCGGGGCCGCCACAGCAGCCACCCGGCCAGCAGCAGGAACCCGGTGTCGCGCAGGATCTCCTGGAGGTACTCGGTCCGGGACTCGTCGACGTGCCCGCCGCCGCCGAAGCAGCCGCAGTCGATCGAGATGCCGCGCGCCCAGGCGGAGGCGATCCCGGCGATGAAGACCAGCAGCAGCACCGCGGAGACCCCGGCCACCAGCCGGACGCCGAGGCCCACCACCAGCAGCACGGCCAGGGCCAGCTCCAGGAACGGCAGGCCGTAGCCGATCGGCTTGACCAGGCCCTCGGGCAGGATCTCGTAGGCCCGGACGGCCTGGGCGGCCTCCGCCGGGTCGGAGACCTTCGCCAGCCCGGCCCATCCCCAGACCACCGCGAGGCCGAGCCGCACGACCGTGCCGAGCCACTCGCTCCAGGCCGGCACCGGTCTCGGCGCCCGCGGCGTGGGCGCGGAGCCGCCGGGCTGCGCGGTCATCAGGGAACCCCCCTCGGGAAACTCGTTCACTCCCTGATGAACCGCAAGGAATGAAGGGTGGTTCTTCCGCATTCGGGAATGAAGCCGGACGGGTGACGTTCTGTCCGAATGGACCGAACACCTGCTCGTCAGCGGCACCCTGCCGGCCACCCCGCTTCGAACAGATCGGGATGCCGGGCCGCCTCCGCGCACGCCACCGCCTCCCGCTCCGCGCGCTCGGCCCCGCGCCTGGCCAGCGCGTGCCCCACTTCCACGTGCACCCCGACCGCGGCGCCGAGCGCCAGCACGGCTGCCGCCGCCCGCAGCAGAACGGCCCGCTGGAGACCCCGCACCGGCTCACCCCTTCCGCTCGTCACCGCAACCGTTCGTGCACTCCTCCCTCCACTCAACGTCCGTCAACCCCGGCTGATGCGTGTCCCCACCCCTTGTTCACCCGTTCGGGTCCGCAGCCCGGCCGGAGCGCGGGGTGGAGCCGCGCGCCCGTGCCCACGCCCCGCGAAAAGCCGACGGCCCTCCACTCCCCGAGGAGTGGAGGGCCGTCGGCCGGATGTTCCTACCGCGTCAGCTCCTGCGGACGCCCTGCGCCAGCTCTCCGGCGAGGGCCCGCACCGCGTCCAGCGCCGCCGCCTCGTCCTCGCCCGCGGCCAGGATCCGCTTCACGAACGCCGACCCGACGATCACGCCGTCCGCGAACCGGGCGACCTCGGCCGCCTGCACCGCGTCCGACACCCCGAGCCCGACGCAGACCGGCAGGTCCGTCGTCGCCCGGGTCCGGGCGACCAGGTCCTCGGCCATCGACCCGACGGCCGACCGCGTCCCGGTCACGCCCATCACCGCGGCCGCGTACACGAACCCGCTCCCGGCCGCCGTGACCTCCGCCAGCCGCGCGTCCTTGCTGCTGGGGGCGACCACGAACACGGTGTCCAGCCCGTGCTCGTCCGCCGCCTTGCGCCACTCCTCGGACTCCTCCACCGGCAGGTCCGGCAGGATGCACCCGGCGCCGCCGGCGGCCGCCAGGTCCGCCGCGAACCGCGCCACGCCGTAGCGGTCGACCGGGTTCCAGTACGTCATCACGAGCACCGCGGCCTCGGGGTGCGCCGAGGCGACCTCCTGGACGGTCCGCAGCACGTCCTTGATCCGCACGCCGCCCCGCAGGGCGATGTCGTCGGCGGTCTGGATGACCGCGCCGTCCAGCACCGGGTCGGAGTGCGGCAGCCCGATCTCGACCACGTCGCAGCCGCCCTCGATGAGCGCGTTGACCGCCCGGATGCCGCCGTCCACGGTCGGGAACCCGGCCGGCAGGTACCCGATCAGCGCGGCCCGGTCCTCGGCCTTGGCGGCCGCCAGGACACCGCTCAGCTTGCCGGCGCTCAGCTTGGAAGTCATGATCACTTACCCCCCTCGGCGGCGCCGTCGCCCGCGCCGCCGGCCTGCTCGTCGTACAGGCCGAAGTACTCGGCCGCGGTGTGCATGTCCTTGTCCCCGCGCCCCGAAAGCGAGACCAGGATGGTCGCCTCCGGCCCGAGCTCGCGCCCCAGCTCCAGCGCCCCGGCGAGCGCGTGGGCGCTCTCGATGGCCGGGATGATCCCCTCGGTGCGGGACAGCAGCCGCAGCGCCTGCATCGCGGCGTCGTCCGTGACCGGCCGGTACTCCGCCCGCCCGGTGTCCTTCAGCCAGGCGTGCTCCGGCCCGACGCCCGGGTAGTCCAGCCCCGCCGAGATCGAGTGCGACTCGACGGTCTGCCCGTCCTCGTCCTGGAGGACGTACGTCCGGGAGCCGTGCAGCACCCCCGGGTCGCCCTTGGTGAGGGTGGCCGCGTGCCGGGGCGTCTCGGCGCCCTCGCCCGCCGCCTCGCAACCGATCAGGCGCACCCCGGCGTCCGGGATGAACTCGTGGAAGATCCCCATCGCGTTGGAGCCGCCGCCGACGCAGGCCACGACCGCGTCCGGCAGCCGGCCGGTCCGGTCGAGCACCTGCTGCCGCGCCTCGACGCCGATGATCCGGTGGAAGTCCCGGACCATCATCGGGAACGGGTGCGGCCCGGCGACTGTGCCGAACAGGTAGTGGGTGGAGTCGACGTTGGCGACCCAGTCCCGGAACGCCTCGTTGATGGCGTCCTTGAGCGTGCGGCTGCCGGACTTGACGGCCACCACCTCGGCGCCGAGCATCCGCATCCGGGCGACGTTGAGCGCCTGGCGCTCGGTGTCGACCTCGCCCATGTAGATGGTGCAGTCGAAGCCGAACAGGGCGCAGGCGGTCGCGGTGGCCACGCCGTGCTGGCCGGCGCCGGTCTCGGCGATGATCCGGGTCTTGCCCATCCGCCTGGTGAGCAGCGCCTGGCCCAGCACGTTGTTGATCTTGTGCGAGCCGGTGTGGTTGAGGTCCTCGCGCTTGAGCAGGACACGCGCGCCGCCCGCCTCGGCGGAGAAGCGGTGCACGTCGGTCAGCGGGCTCGGGCGCCCGGTGTAGTCCTTGAGCAGCGCGTCGAGCTCGGCGGCGAAGGCCGGGTCGGCCTTGGCCTTCTCGTACTCCTCGGCAACCTGCTCGACCGCGGCGACCAGCGCCTCGGGGATGAAGCGGCCGCCGTACGCGCCGAAGTAGCCGCGCGCGTCCGGCACCTGGGCGCCGGGCAGGTAGTCTTTTTCGGACATGGTGGTTTCCCTTGAACGGAGATGGACGACGATGACGTCTTCCCGGCCGGAGGTCGGCCGGACCGGATTCAGCCGGACGTCACGCGCCATCGCCGCCCCGGCACCTGCCCGGGCTCGCACCCGATGACGTACCGCACCCGACGCCCCAGCACCCGGCGTGCGGGTGCGCGGCAGCCGCGCGGGCGGCAACCGGGGGCGAGTCGGGCGGCGATCTTCATGGGATGGGTGTCAGTCCTTGTGCCGGACGGCGGGGTGGGCCCCGGCGGCGACCAGGTCGGCGACCGCGGCACGCGGGTCCTTGCCGGTCACCAGGGTTTCGCCGACGAGTACCGCGTCGGCGCCGAGGTTGGCGTAGTTGATCACGTCCAGCGGGCCGCGCACGCCGGACTCGGCGATCTTGACGATACCGTCCGGGATGGCGTGGGCGACGTTCTCGAAGGTGTTGCGGTCCACTTCGAGCGTCTTGAGGTTGCGGGCGTTGACGCCGATGATCCGGGCGCCGGCGTCCACCGCGCGCTTGATCTCCTCCTCGTCGTGCACCTCGACCAGCGGGGTGAGGCCGATCGACTCGGCGCGCTCGATCAGCGACACCAGGGCCGGCTGGTCGAGGGCCGCGACGATCAGCAGCGCGAGGTCGGCGCCGTGCGCACGGGCCTCCCACAGCTGGTAGGCGGTGACGATGAAGTCCTTGCGCAGCAGCGGGGTCTCCACCGCGGCGCGGACGGCGTCCAGGTCGGCCAGCGACCCGCCGAAGCGGCGCTGCTCGGTCAGCACGCTGATCGCGGCCGCACCGCCGGCCGCGTAGTCGACCGCCAGGGCGGCCGGATCGGCGATCGAGGCCAGGGCGCCCTTGGACGGGCTGGAGCGCTTCACCTCGCAGATCACCCGGACCCCGTCGCCCCTGAGGGCGGCGACGCCGTCCTTGGCCTCCGGTGCCCTGGCGGCGAGCTCCTTGAGCTCGTCCAGGGAGACCCGGGCCTGTCGCTCGGCGAGGTCCTCGCGGACCCCTTCGATGATCGAGTCGAGCACACTCACTCAGGAGCCCCCATCTTTTCTGCCAGTTGGTCGGCGCGAGTCGGCGGGCGACGGCCCACCGGCACTTCGATGGTATCGGCACCCGGGGGCGGGGGGCGCATCGGTTCGAACCACGTCTCGCGGACCGGGCGCCCGCAACGGCGGTCCCCAGCTGCGGCTTCACCGGCCCCACACCGGTTTTCGGACGGACTTCGCACCGGTTTAGGACGCTCTTCCGGCCGGAGCCGACCGGTGGCCGGGAAGCGGGGGCCGATGGCCGGGAACGGCGGTTGACGGGCCGGGAACGGGCGGTTCACGGCCCGGCCCGGCAGAACGGCCCGACGGGCTCGATCACACCAGCGGCGGTGCCAGCCCGGCGCCGACCGGCGAGTTCCGCACCACGGTGAACACCAGCACCAGCAGCGCGATCAGCACCCAGCGCCGGGCCCCGACGGTGGTCCTGGGCGGCGGCCCACCGGTCAGCGCGGCCCAGCCCCAGCGCAGCCAGAGCACCGCCAGCACCCCGAACAGCAGGACGGCGACGGCGTTGTCGTGCAGGGCGCCGGTGAGGTCCCCATGGGTCAGCGCGTGGACGCAGCGCAGCCCCCCGCAGCCGGGGCACCACCAGCCGGTGGCGGTCAGGAACGGGCAGTCGGGGTAGTGCCCGGGGGTGTTCGGGTCCACCACGGCGACGTAGGCGGTGGGGACGGCCACCGCCGCCAGCGCGGTCAGCGGCGGGCTCAGCCGGCGCAGCACGGGCGGCGGGGCGGAGGCGGTGGGGGCGGAGGTCACGCCCCGATTCTGCCCGGGTCGGGCCCGGACACGACGAAACGGCGGGCGTGGCGCGCCCGCCGTTCCGATGTACGACAAACGTGTGGTGCGACGAACCCGTCGTCAGGCGGCGACGGCGGCGCGGGCCTCGCGGGCCGCGACCTGCTCCTCGGCCGACTTGTAGACGTTGGTGCTGGCCTGCTGGCCCATGCCCGCGATGGACATGGCCTTGCCGACCACGCCGCCGGCCAGGACGACCGCCAGGCCGACCCAGACGAGCAGCACCGACGGCAGGATCATCGCGACGCCCGCGACGCCGAAGCCGACGAAGGAGATGACGACGCCGGTCCAGGCGGCGGGGGTGTGGCCGTGTGCTGCTGCTGCCATCTGAGTGGTGCTCCTTGGCTCTCGGGGCCCGGCCGGGCCTGCGGGGCCGCCGGCGGGTTGACGGGTTCCATTGTGCCGGGCCACACACCGGTGGCCCAAAGCGGGTGGCGGGTCTATCGCGTCACATGCGCGCAGCTCACACCGCGGTCGGGTCCTCGCCCCGGTCCAGGGCCTTCCACAGGTCCCCCGGCGTGTCGGTCCTCGCCGGGGCCTTGCGGGTCGGCGCCTCGTAGCGGCTGCCCATCGCGGGCCAGCCCCGGCCGTAGCGCAGGGTGAGCAGTCCGGCCAGGACGAGCAGCAGCCCGCCGACCAGCGCGACCCAGGGCCAGGCGGTGTGCGAGACCTCGGTGGCCGCCGAGCCGGTCAGCGCCAGCTTGCGGGCGGCCTCGGTGTCCAGCGCGGCACTGTCGCCCGCCCCGGCCACCGAGGCGGCGGCCACGCCCAGCCCGGCCAGCAGCGTCAGCGCACCGACCGCCAGCCGTCCGACGCCGCGCACCGCGAACACCGCGACGGCCGCGGCGAGGCCCACCAGGGCCAGCCCGCCGGGCAGTTCGGAGATCTTTCCGCCACTGACGGACACGTCCAGGGTGCCGGCCCGGCCCTCGGCCCAGGTCCGCCCGACCGCGGTCAGCACCAGCACGGCGCTCAGCACGGTCAGCAGCAGCATCACGCCGAGGGTGCGGCGGCCGGGCTTGGCGGGGGCGGGGGTCTGCTCAGTCACCCGTCCACTATCCCCCGGCCGACGCCCTGGTCCGTACCCGGGGTGGGGAACGGGGCGGGGAACGGGGCGGGGAACGGGCCGGGGAACGGGGCGGGAACGGGGTGGGTCACGGCGTCGCGGACGGCGTGGGGAAGTCGTCCGTCCGCAGCACCACCGTCCGGCCGCCGAGCGGCAGGAACAGGTCGTTGCCGAACGGCACCCGCTCCGCCTCCCGGTACACCCCCTCGGGGGACGGCGCGGTGTGCACGGTGCAGACCGCCGCCACCGGATCGACCACCACGTACAGCGGCACGCCGCTGCGCGCGTACGCCCTCGCCGCCTCCGCCAGGCCGGGCCGGGCCACCTCCAGCACCGCCTCGACCCCGGCCGCGGCGAACCGGCCCCGCCCGCCCCGCACCGCGTCCCGGGCGAGCACGGCCAGGTCCGGGGCGAGCACCGTGCCGGGTTCGGGCACGGAACCCGACCCCGGAGCGGGTGCGGAACCGGATCCCGGAGCGGGTGCGGGTGCGCCGGGTGCCCCCGGGAAGTCGACCGCCACCCCGGAGAGCACCCGGCCGTGGCCCGCCGGCTGCTCGCCGAGCTGTCCGGCGGCGCCGAGCACGACCGCCCAGCGCAGCTCGTCGTACGGCACCTCGGGCATTCCGGCCGCCTCCTCGCACCTCAGGACAGTTCCGGCCTCCGCAGCGTATTGGCGGTGGCGACGGCCCGCAGCACGGCGGCCGCCTTGTTCCGGCACTCGGTGTCCTCGCCGTGCGGGTCGGAGTCGGCGACCACGCCCGCGCCGGCCTGCACGTACGCGGTGCCACCGCGCAGCACGGCGGTGCGGATCGCGATCGCGGTGTCCGAGTCCCCGGCGAAGTCCAGGTAGCCGACGCAGCCGCCGTACAGGCCGCGGCGGGTGGGCTCCAGCTCCTCGATGATCCGCATCGCCCGGGGCTTGGGCGCGCCGGAGAGGGTGCCGGCCGGGAAGCAGGCGGTCAGCACGTCGAAGGCGGTGCGCCCCGGGGCGACCTTGCCGGTCACCGTCGAGACGATGTGCATCACGTGGCTGTAGCGCTCGATGTGCATGAAGTCGACCACCTCGACGCTGCCCGGCTCGCAGACCCGGCCGAGGTCGTTGCGGCCGAGGTCCACCAGCATCAGGTGCTCGGCCCGCTCCTTGGGGTCGGCGAGCAGCTCGGCGGCCAGCTCCGCGTCCTCGTGCGGGGTGGCGCCGCGGTGCCGGGTGCCGGCGATCGGGTGCAGCATCGCCTCGCCGTCGCCGACCTTGACCAGCGCCTCCGGGCTGGAGCCGACCACGTCGAAGCCGCCCTCGGTCCCGCCGTCCGGGCCGGGGAAGCGGAACAGGTACATGTACGGGCTGGGGTTGGTGGTGCGCAGCACGCGGTAGACGTCCAGCGCGGAGGCCGGGCAGGGTGCCTCGAAGCGCTGCGAGGGCACCACCTGGAAGGCCTCGCCGGCCCGGATCCGCTCCTTGATCTCCTCCACCGCGGCCCGGTACGGCTCGCCGCCGAACGGCGAGTGCACCTCGCCGGGGCCGGCCGGGGTGAAGGTGGCCAGGCCCGGGTCGACCGGCTTGAACAGCTCGGCCTCCATCGCGTCCAGCCGGGCCACCGCGTCCGCCCAGGCCTCGTCCACGCCGCTGGCCAGGTCGTTGTGGTTGACGGCGTTGGCGATCAGCAGCACCGTGCCGTCGACGTGGTCGAGCACCGCGAGGTCGGTGGCGAGCAGCATGGTCAGCTCGGGCAGGCCCAGGTCGTCCGGGTTGAGGTCGGGCAGCTTCTCCAGCCGGCGGACGATGTCGTAGCCGAGGTAGCCGACCAGGCCGCCGGTGAGCGGCGGCAGGCCGTCGTCCTGGCGGCGCGGGGTGTGCAGGGCCTGCAGGGTGGCGCGCAGCACCTCCAGCGGGTCGCCGGCGGTGGGGATGCCGACCGGCGGGCTGCCGAGCCAGCGCGCCCCGCCGTCCGGGCCGACGGTGAGCGCGGCGGCGCTGCGCACCCCCACGAAGGAGTAGCGCGACCAGCTGCGGCCCTGCTCGGCGGACTCCAGCAGGAAGGTGCCGGGGCGCTCCTCGGCGAGGCTGCGGTAGAGGCCGATCGGGGTGAGGCCGTCCGCGAGGAGCCTGCGGGTGACCGGGATGACCCGGGTGTCGACGGCGAGCTTGCGGAAGGCTTCGAGATCCATGACGGGCGGCACCTTCTGGAGTTGTGGACGGGGTGGGGTCAGGACAGCGGGAGCACGTCGGCGTCGAAGCAGGTGCGGTCGCCGGTGTGGCAGGCCGCACCGGTCTGGTCGACCTTCACCAGCAGGGTGTCGCCGTCGCAGTCCAGGGCCACCGACTTGACCGCCTGGACGTGGCCCGAGGTGTCGCCCTTCACCCAGTACTCACGGCGGCTGCGGCTCCAGTAGGTGCAGCGGCCCGTGGTGAGGGTGCGGTGCAGCGCCTCGTCGTCCATCCAGCCGAGCATCAGCACCTCGCCGGTGTCGTACTGCTGGGCGATGGCCGGGACCAGCCCGTCCTCGGAGCGCTTGAGCCGCGCGGCGATCTCGGGTGCGAGGGCGGTGCTGCCGGGGGCGGCGGGTGTGGTGGACATGAGCACCATTGTGTCAGCCCGCCCCGGCTGCCCTGCGGGGCGGCGCTCCCTGCGCCGGAGCGCCGCCGGCAACGGGACCGTTACGGGTGCAACTGCCCGGTGAGCTTGGGGCCGCCCTGCTTGTTGCTCGTGGTCAGGGTGCAGGTGTAGTCGCGCCAGCCCTGCTGGTAGTTGGCGGTCGCCGGGCCGAACTGGCGGCCGTAGTAGGTCTTCCCGTCGCCCTGCCGGGCCTTGGCGGCGGCCTCGGCCTCCTTGCAGCCGTCCCGCATGGCGAGCGCGAGCGGAATGTCGCCGGTGATGCCGTCCGCGAGCTTGAGGTCGGCGATCACCTCGCCGTCGTGGTCGCCGGCGCAGGGGCGCTCCTCCGGCTTGGTGATCACCGGGCTCAGCTGCGGGTGGTCGAAGCAGGCCCCGACCGGGAAGAACGCGTACGGCGGCTGCGGCGTGGGCGTAGGGGTGGGTGTCGGCGTCCGGGTGGCCGTGGGAGTCGGCGTGGGCGGCGGCGGCGCGGCGGCCGGCTTCTTGTCGTCCGGCCACAGCACCGCGGTGGCCACCACCGCGAGCAGGACGACCAGCACGGCGACGACGGTGAGGACCAGGCCGCGGGACGGGCGGGGCCCGC
Organism: Kitasatospora sp. NPDC127067; assembly: GCF_042724755.1. Classification (NCBI taxonomy): domain Bacteria; kingdom Bacillati; phylum Actinomycetota; class Actinomycetes; order Kitasatosporales; family Streptomycetaceae; genus Kitasatospora; species Kitasatospora sp. NPDC127067. Next base: position 43,886 of record NZ_JBHXEM010000063.1, read on the forward strand.
CTGCGGACGGCGACTGCTCGGAGGTCATGGCCACGAGGATGGCCCACCCGTCCCCTCCCCGGCAGGCAGTTCGCCGAACTCACCCCCTCCGGGCGCCCGAACCCTGGGGCGACACGCAGGACCTCGGAAAAGCCGAAGGAAATGTAAAAACTCAAAGCCGCGCCCGGCTTCACCGTCGCCGCACGGTCTCGCCGCCGGACGCCGCATCCGGGCTGCGGGAGACGCTCGCCGCGTCGAGGCCGTCGATCGGCGTCCACTCGTGTTCCAGGATCGAGTAGGTGATGGAGTCGCGCCAGGCGCCGTGGACGAAGACGTGGTCGCGGATCCGGCCGTCCTCGGTCATGCCGGCCCGGAGCAGGGTCCGGGCCGACGCCTCGTTGAACGGGGAGCGGGCGGCCCAGATGCGGTGCAGGCCGAGGCCGTTGAAGCCGAGGTCGCACAGCAGGTGGACGGTCTCCGTGCCGAGGCCCTTGCCCCACTCGGCCGGGTGGAGGGCGAAGCCGATGGTCGCGGCCTGCTGGGGCTCGGTGGCCAGTCGCGCGTAGCCGATCAACGGGTGCTCGCCGCGCCGGGTGACGGCGAGGCAGTACTCGGTGCGCGGAGTGGCGTGCGCGGAGTCGATGGAGCGGGTGGTGATCGCCTCGACCTGCTCGCGGGTCCGGGGTTCGAAGCTGAGGTGCCGGGTGGCCTCGGGGTCTCCGTAGATCGCCCGGAGGGCGTCGGTGTCCTCGGGTTCGATCTCACGCAGCGCCAGGCGGGGGCCGGCCAGATGGGCTGGGGTCATGGCCCGGGAGCCTATCCATCGGGTAGCCCCGATATTCCTCGACCGGAACGTCTGACAAGGGGCGGACCGCCTCGACCGCGCCCTGTTCCCACCTGCTCCACGTCTGCCCGCCGTCCGTCCACCAGCGCGGACGGCGGCCCCGACCGAACCGGGCGGGGCCGCCGTCGCTCCGTGTCGAGGGCGCTGCCGCCGGGTCGCGGGGTCAGGCCGTCCGGCCGGGGGCCGGGCGGGGCAGGCGGCGGAGCGCCCAGACGGCCGCCGCGAGGGCGAAACCGTACACGGACACCAGCCCGTGGCCGTTCTCCTGGGCGAGCCACATGGCGAGGCCCAGCGCGGGGACGCCGGCGGCCAGGGCGATCTCCTTGGGGAGGCGGGTGCGGGTGAGGAGGGCGAGGGCGAGGGTGGCGCCGAGGAAGTAGGTGGCGCCGGAGCTGCCGGCGAAGTTGCGCGGGTCGGTGCTGGGGCCGCCGCCGAGGCCGAGCAGGGTGTCGATGCGGCCGGGCAGCAGGATGCCGGCGAGGAAGAAGCCGAGGGTGAGCGGACCGCCCCAGTACCACTGGGCGAGCGCGGCGACGGCGGCGAGGGTGACGAGGTTCCACAGGCCGCCGAACAGGCCGCCGTTCTGCATGAACACCGAGGTGAGCTCGCGCCACCAGCCGGACTTGGCGGGGTCCGCGTCCAGCGCGTCCATCGCGCCGGACCAGAGGAGTTGGAGCAGCACGCCCGCGACGGCGACCGCGGTCAGGGCGATCGCCGCCCACAGGAGCGGGCGTCCGCGCAGGGTGTCGCGGCCCACCACGCCGAGCCCGCAGTTGACCATCATGACCATCAGTGCGGCCGTGGTCACGTTGAAGACGATCGCCCCCATGTCCGGCTCCTCCCCCTGACTCCGGCGTTTTCCAACACCGTTCGAAAACTTGATGGGGCAAAGCTAGCACAGCTTTCGAACGGTGTTGGAAAACGCTGTACGGTGAGGGGCATGAAGCTCACCAAGGACCGCATCGTCGACGCGGGCATGGCCGTCTTCGCCGAGGTCGGCTACCAGAACCTGTCCATGCGCCAGGTCGCCGACCGGCTCGACGCCCACGCGGGTAGCCTCTACTACCACGTACGCGGCAAGGACGAACTGCTCGCCCTGATGGCCGACCGGGTCTGCCGCCGGGCCTACGACGCGGGCACCCGGGCCCTCACCGCCCTCCCGCCCACCGCCACCTGGCAGGACCGCACACAGGCCCAGGCCACCGCCCTGCGCCTGAGCATCAAGCAGCACCCGGGTGGCGCCCAACTCCTCGCCGAGAGCCCCGGCATGCTGAGCACCGGCGCCCTCTCCCTGATGGAACGCCTCCTGCGCACCCTCCTCGACGCCGGCCTGCCCGCCGACCACTGCCGCATCGCCGCCGACACCCTGCTCAGCCACGTCACCGGCTTCGTCCTCCAGGAACAGAACCAGCCCGCGACACCCCCACCCGTCACCGCCGAGCTCTACACCGAACTGCGCGAACGGTTCCCCCTCCTCATGGACCCGTCCACACCCCGCCACAGCCAGGACGAGAAGTTCGCGCGAAGCGTCCGCCTGCTCTGCGCCGGCATCGCGACGCTCCCCTAGGCTGACGGCATGTCGAACCACGCCCTCGCCGAACGCCACCGGCTCGCCCAACTCCTCACCGCCGCCGGGCCGGACGCGCCCACGCTCTGCGCCGGGTGGACCACCCGGGACCTCGCCGCCCACCTGGTGGTCCGGGAGCGCCGGCCCGACGCGGCGGCCGGCATCCGGGTCGGGGCGCTGGCCGGGTGGACGCGGCGGGTGCAGGACGGGTACGCCGAGCGGCCGTACGAGGAACTGGTGCGGCTGTTCCGGGCCGGGCCTCCGGTCTACTCCCCGTTCGCCCTGCCCGGCGCGGACGAGGCGGCGAACACCGTGGAGTACTTCGTCCACGCCGAGGACGTCGTACGGGCGGCCGAGGACTGGACCGCTCAGCCCGTGCCGCCCGGGCGCGCAGAGGCCCTCTGGCGCCGCCTCCCGCTCATCGCCCGCCTGGAGGCGGGCCGCCGCTCCCCCGTCCGCCTGGCACTCACCCACCCGGACGGCCGTTCCCTCACCGTCGGCCCGGCCGGAGCCGCCACCGTCCGCGTCACCGGCGAACCCGGCGAGCTGGTGCTCTTCACCTACGGCCGCGGGGCCCTGACCTCCCTCGCCGTCGACGGTGCCTCCGACGCCGTCGAGGCCCTGCGTCACGTCCTTCCCCTGCCCCCGAGGTAGACCGCGGGACCACACCTCCGCCGGGCCACCGGGGACCGCGGCGCCGGACGCCGCTCGGCCGGGGGGTGGGGCGGCTCCCCCGGCTGCGGATGTCAGTGCCCGGGTGCAGACTCGCAGGTGGCCGGGGTCCGCCCCGGGCCGCCCGGCCGTCCCATCCGTCGAAGGGCACACCGCCATGCTCACCACCGACTTCCCCATCGGCTCGCCCTGCTGGATCGACCTGGGCAGCCCGGACATCCCCGCCACGGCCGCGTTCTACAGCACGGTCTTCGGCTGGACCTTCCTGGAGATCCCCGACACCGGTGGCTACGGCTTCGTCCAGCTGAACGGGAAGACCGTCGGCGCGATCGGCTCGCTCAACGAGGGTGACCCGTCCACCTGGACGACGTACTTCCGCAGCTCCGACGCGGACGCCACCGCCAATGCCGTCCGGCAGGCCGGCGGCAAGGTCCTGGTCGAGCCGATGGACGTGATGCAGGAGGGCCGACTGGCACAGTTCGCGGACCCACAGGGCGCCCGGTTCGCCGTCTGGCAGTCCGGCAACACCAAGGGCCTGGACGCCGTGTCGGAGGAGGGCGCCCTGGTCTGGGCCGAACTGCACACCTCCGACCAGGACGGCGCCTTCGCCTTCTACCGGCAGCTGTTCGGCTGGCGGGTGGAGAACTTCGAGCCGTCGCCGGGCATGACCTACCGGGTGCTCTCCACCGCCGAGGGCGACCAGCGGGACACCAGCTTCGGCGGCATCGCCCCGACGATGTCCCCGGAGCAGCCCTCCGCCTGGACGCCGTACTTCGCCGCCGAGGACGTGGACGCGGTGATCGCCAGGGCGACGGCGGCCGGCGGCTCGGTGCTGATGCCGGCCGCGGACGTGGAGAACGTCGGCCGGCTGGCCTGGCTGGCGGACCCGAACGGCGCCCCCTTCGCGCTGATCAAGGGCGAGCCCCAGGAGTCCTGAGGGTGCGGCGAGGGGCCCCCGGTGCGGCTCCCCCGGGCCCCA
>NZ_JBHXEM010000064.1:0-47908 GCF_042724755.1 Kitasatospora sp. NPDC127067
AAACGCTCGGCTGGGAAACCCCAGCCGAGCGCCTGCATAAACTGCTCGCGGCCTGAACAACCGACCACGTGTTGCAACGACCGCTAGAAACCGCCGGTTGCTCGCCGGGGCCGTCGCCGTCTCCGCCCGCCGTCAGGCCCGGGCGGCACCGCGGCGGTTGCGCACCAGCGCGGTGGCGCTGCCGCCGACCAGCAGCAGCCCGGCCGCGGTGGCCAGCAGCGGGACCACCGGGGTGTCCGCACCGGTGGCGGCCAGCGAGCCGCCGCCCGTACCGGTCAGGCCGCTCGTGGTAAGCGAAGCGCCACCGGACGTACCGCTGCCGGCGCCCTGGCCCCCGCCGACCGCCGAGCCGCCGCCGGTGGAACCGGCGGGCGGGGCGGTCGGCAGCTCGGCGTCCTTGTCGAAGGCGAGCGTGGCGCTGACCGGGTCCAGGGCCGTACCGGCCGGGTAGTTGGAGAACGCCGGCACGCCCTCGGCCGTGAGGGTGGCCGGGACGTTCGCCAGCGTGACCACGCCGCCGACCGGCTTCAGGGCGGAGGCCGGAACGTCGAGCCTGGCGATCCTGGCACCGCGCAGCGAGGTCGACGCGCCGTCCGGGGCCCTGCCGTTGACGTCGGCGGTCAGGAACGCCCCGTCCCGGCCGATCGTCAGGCCCAGCTTGGACAGCGTGGTGTCCAGCGCCCACCCGTCCTTGCCGGGGTGGCCGAGGAAGCGGACCGAGCCGTCGAAGGCGGCGGTCAGCGAGTGGTCGGCGGTGTTGTACGCGCCGGTGGCGCCGCCGAAGCGGTAGTCGGCCGCGCCGCCGCCGAACTCGACCTTCCCGGCGGCCATCGGGGACGCCAGGTAGGCGCGGAAGCTCTCCTTGACCTTCCAGTCCAGCGCCCCCTTCAGCACCGGCAGGCCGGACGGGGCCGTGCCGGGGCTGCCGCCCGCGGACGGGGTGGCGCTCGGCGAATGGCCGGCCGAGGGCGAGGAGGTGGCCGAGGGCGTGCCGGACGGGGTCGAGGTCGGCACGGCGGTGGGCGTGGCGGTGGGGCTCGCGCCCGGACCGCCGGTCGGGCTTCCGGTCGGGCCCGTGCTCGGGCTCGTGCTCGGGCTCGGGCTCGTGCTCGGGCTCGGCGAGGAGGTGGCGGACGGCGCGGTGGTGGCCGTCGCGGTCGGCGAGGGCGTGGCCGGGCCCTGCTTCAGCAGCAGCGACAGCGGGTCCATGTCCGCCCCCGCCGGGTAGAAGCCGGCGAAGGCCCGGGCCCCCTGCTCGGTCAGCTTGGCCGCGGCGGGCACCCCGTTGGTGGTGTCCCGCGCGACGGTGAACGTCACCAGCGGCACGTCGTCCCGGCGGGTGACCTCGGTGGCGCCCGTCGACTCCTTGGAGGCGGTGTCGGCGGTCAGCGTGCCGGTGGTGCCGGAGGTGGTGATCCGCAGATCGCTGAGCGCGACGTCCAGGGCGCCGTGGTGGGCGGTGAAGTGCACGCCGCCGGCGAAGGAGGAGCTGAGCGCGTGCGTGGTGAGGTCGTACGCCGCGTTCGCCAGGCCGAAGTGGAAGGTGCCGTCGGCGTTGCGGGTCGCACCGCCGGTCAGTTCGATCGCGCCGCCCTGGGAGGCCGGGCCCTCGATGTAGGAGCGGAAGCTCGCCTTCACGCCCCAGTCCAGCGCGCCGGTGTCGTACGTGACGCTGCTCGGGCCGCCCGCGCCGAAGGCCAGTGCGGGGGCACCGAGGGCGGTCAGGCCGAGACCGGCGGTGACGGCCGCGAGGGCGGCCGGCCGGGTGCGGTTGCGGGACATGCTGGGTACTCCGTTCGGATGGGGGGAGGGAGCGGGGGGACGCTCCCGGGAGGGATCAGGCCGCTTCGTCGGCGTCGGGCCCGGCGGCCGGGGAGACGGCCGCGGCCGCGGCGGCCGCCCGACGGCGGCGGACGAGCAGGCCGCCGGTGGTGGCGAGGGCCGCCACCAGCACCGCGCCACCGGCCACGGCGGCCACCGGGACGCCGTCCGAGGAGGAGGCGGCGACGGGCGCGGCGGCCGGGGGGACGGCGGGGCTCGCGGCCGCGCTCGGCGGGGTGGCCGGAGCGCTGCCGAGGTCGGGCAGCGGGGGAAGCGCGGCGGCCGGGTCGAGGGCGACGGCGAAGCTCAGCGGGTCCATCACGGTGCCCGCCGGGTACAGGCCGCCGAAGGCCTCGGCGCCGCCCTCGGTGAGTTCCAGCGGCAGTTCGACGGCCCGCAGCAGGCCGCCCTCGGCCTTGAGGCCGGCCGGATCGAAGGTCGCCAGCTCGACACCGGGGAGCTGGCGGGTGCCGCCGTCCGGGGTCCGGCCGGAGACGTCGGCGAGCAGTCGGCCCCGGCCGCCGGAGACGGTGACGCCGGGGTTGGCGAGGGTGAGGTCCAGGCCGTAGCCGTCGCCGGCGCGCATTCCGGTGAAGCGGACGGTGCCGGTGAAGGCCGCGGTCAGCTCGCCGGTGGCCGGGTCGTACCCGCCCTTGGCCGGGGTCCAGCGGAAGAACGCGCCACCGTCCGCCGCCCCGCCGCCGAGCTCCCAACGGCCCTGGGCGACGGCGCCGGTGACGTAGTCCCGGAAGGTGCGGCGCACCCCCCAGTCGAGGGCGCCGTCGGCGAACCCGGTGCGGGCCGGGGCCTGGGCGGTCGGCTCACCCGTCGGCCCGGACGCCGGCGCGGCGGTCGGAACCGGCGTCGGTGTGGTCGCGGGAGCGGCGGTGGGCGCGGGGGTGGCGGCCGGCGCGGGCGCCGCGGGCTTCTCCTGGACGGCGGGCAGGTTGACCGACAGCGTGAGCGGGTCGAGGGCCGTACCGGCCTGGTAGAAGCCGCCGAAGGCCTTCGCCCCGGCGTCGGTGAGGGTCGCCGGGACGCCGCTCAGCGTCAGGGTGCCGGCCGCGCCGCGAAGGTCGACGCCGGCCAGCGAGAGGTCGGCCAGCTTGGCCTGGCTCGCGCTGCTCACCTGGCCGGTCTCCCTGGACTTGCTGCTGACGTCCGCGTACAGCCCGGCCGCGCCGCCCTGGACGGCCCTGAAGGTGAGCCGGCCGACGCTCAGGTCGAGCGCGTCGGCGCCGTTCTCCCGGTGCCCGGTGAACCGGACGCCGCCGGAGAAGGCGGCGGTCAGCGCACCCGCCGCCGGGTCGTAGGTGCCGTTCGCGGAGTGGAACCGGAAGGTGCTGCCGCCGACCGTGGACGCGCCGCCGGTCAGCGACCAACTCCCCTGGGCGATGGGCCCGGTGACGTAGGTCAGGAAGGACTGCTTGATCCCCCAGTCCAGTCGGCCGCCGGAGACCCTGCCCTCGGCGGCCGACGCCGGTCCCGGTGACAGGCCCACCGCCAGCAGGGCGGCGAGGGCGGCCACCAGGGTGGCGGCCAGACGGCGGAGCCGGCTGGACAGGGGCACGGCGGATCACTCCTCGGGGGGCGCGGGGGGATGGCGCAGGGGGGATGGCGCAGGGGGGATGGCGCAGGGGGGCAGGCAACTGCCACCCCCTTGTGGAACTGAGGTAAGGCTAACCTAATATATGAGTCAAGAGCCCCCGCCGCCCCGCTCCCCCGCCCCGGGCGACACGGCACCAACTCCCCGTGAAGGGAACCAGGTTGAGCAGCAGTACGATCCGATCCAGGACGGCCCGCGGGCCCGTCCTCCTGCTGCTCGCCCTCGGCCTGCTGCTCGCCCTCACCGCCTGCGGCACCGCCGGGGGAACGGTCGCGGCAACCACCTCCCGGGCACCCGACACGGTCGAGCCGCCCGCCACCGAACCCGTCCCGCACCTTCCGGCCACCACCGCCTCCGCCGACGGCCGCCAGGTCACCGTCACCAGCGCCGAACGGATCATCCCGCTCAACGGCAGCCTCGCCGAGCTGGTGTTCAGCCTCGGCCTCGGCCCCAAAGTGGTCGCCCGGGACGTCTCCACCACCTTCCAGCAGGCCGCCGCGCTCCCGGTGATCACCCAGGCCCACGACGTCTCCGCCGAGGGCGTGCTCTCGCTGCACCCCACCGTCGTCCTCGCCGACCGCTCCACCGGCCCGGCCGAGGCGATCGCGCAGATCCGGGCGGCCGGCGTCCCGCTGATCGTCCTGGACGACGCCAAGCGGCTGGCCGACGTCGGCCCGCGCATCGACACCGTCGCCGCCGCCCTCGGAGTCCCCGACGCCGGACAGCAGTTGAAGGAACGCACCGCACAGCGGATCGACGAGGCCGCGGCCGCCGTCCCGGCCGCCGGCCGCCACCCCAGGGTCGCCTTCCTCTACCTGCGCGGCAGCGCCTCCGTCTACCTGCTCGGCGGCCCCGCCTCCGGCGCCGGCTCGCTGATCGAGGCGGTCGGCGGCGAGGACGCCGGCACCGCCGCCGGCCTCACCGGCGACTTCACCCCGCTCACCAGCGAGGCCCTGGTCAAGGCCGCACCCGACGCGATCCTGGTGATGAGCAAGGGCCTGGACTCGGTCGGCGGCGTGGACGACCTGCTCAAGCTGCCCGGCGTCGCCCAGACCCCGGCCGGGCTCGACCGCCGGATCGTCTCGATCGAGGACGGCCGGCTGCTCAGCTACGGCCCGCGCACCCCGCAGGTGCTGCGGGACATCGCCGCCCAGCTCTACCCGGCGGACGCCAAGTGACCCTCGCCGCGAGCCGGAAGGCCCTCCCGACCGTCCGCCGCACCACCCTGCTCACCGCCGGGCTCGCCGCCGCCCTGCTCCTCTGCGCCCTGCTCGCGGCCGGGGTCGGCGCCTACCGCATCCCGCTCGGCGACATCCTCGCCTCCACCGCCCACCGCCTCGGCCTCGGCGGCCACGCCCTGGACCGGGTACCGGAGTCGGTGCTGTGGAACGTCCGACTGCCGCGGGTGGTGCTCGCCCTGCTGGTCGGCGGTTCGCTGGGCTGCGCCGGCGCGCTGATGCAGGGCGTGTTCGGCAACCCGCTCGCCGAGCCCGCCGTGATCGGCGTCTCCTCGGGCGGCGCGGTCGGCGCGGTGGCCTGCATCGTGCTCGGCCTGGACGCCCTGGGCAGCTGGACGGTCACCGCCTTCGCCTTCGCGAGCGGCCTGCTGACGGTCTTCGCGGTGTACGCCATGGCCCGCTCCGGCGGGCGCACCGAGGTGGTCACGCTGATCCTCACCGGCGTCGCCGTGAACGCCTTCTGCGGCGCCCTGATCGGCATCCTGCTGTTCACCGCCGACTCCGCCGCGATCAGCCAGGTCACCTTCTGGCAGCTCGGCTCGCTCGCCCAGGCCACCTGGGGCAAGGTGCTGGCCGTCCTGCCGTTCGCGCTGGCCGGTCTCGCCGTCGCCCCGCTGTACGCCCGCAAGCTCGACCTGCTGGCCCTCGGCGAGCGCCCGGCCCACCACCTCGGGGTCGACGTCGAGCGGATGCGGCTGGTGCTGATCACCGTCGTCGCGCTGCTCACCGCCGCGGCCGTCGCGGTCAGCGGGATCATCGGCTTCGTCGGCCTGGTCGTCCCGCACCTGCTGCGGATGCTCGCCGGCCCCGGCCACCGCTTCCTGCTGCCCGCCTCCGCGCTCGGCGGCGCGCTGGTGCTGGTCGTCGCCGACCTCGCCGCCCGCACCCTCGCCGAGCCGGCCGAACTGCCGCTCGGGGTGCTCACCGCACTGATCGGCAGCCCGTTCTTCTTCTGGCTGCTGCGCCGGACCAGGACCAGGCAGGGAGGCTGGGCGTGAAGCTGCGCCGCCACCGGGAGATCCCCGAACGACCCGTACCCGGCACCGAGTTGCTCGCCGCCGAGGCCGTCCGGCTGGAGGTCGGCGGACGCCCGCTGCTGGCCGGCGCCGCCGCCCGGGTGGCGGCCGGCGAGGTGGTCGCCCTGCTCGGACCGAACGGCGCGGGCAAGTCCACCCTGCTGTCCGTGCTGGCCGGCGACATCCGGCCGGACAGCGGCGGGGTCACCCTGCGCGGCCGTCCGCCGAGCGACTACGACGCCGCCGAACTCGCCCTGCACCGGGCGCTGCTGCCGCAATCCGCCGCACTGTCCTTCCCGTTCCCGGCCGACGAGGTGGTCCGGATGGGCCGCGCGCCGTGGGCGGGCACGGCGGCGGCCGCCGAGGACGCGGCGGCCGTGGCCGAGGCGATGGCCGCCACCGAGTCCACCGCCTTCGCCGGGCGCCCGTTCACCTCCCTGTCCGGCGGCGAGCGGGCCCGGGTGGCACTGGCCCGGGTACTGGCCCAGCGCACCCCGCTGCTGCTGCTGGACGAACCGACCGCCGCCCTCGACCTGCGCCACCAGGAGCTGGTGCTGCGGGTCGCCCGGGCCCGGGCCGCGGCCGGGGACGGGGTGGTCGTGGTGCTGCACGACCTGTCCCTGGCGGCGGCCTACGCGGACCGGGTGGTCCTGCTGACGGACGGGGCGACGGTCGCGGACGGTCCGGTCGCCGAGGTGCTGCGGGCCCCGCTGCTCAGCGAGGTGTACGGGCACCCCGTGGAGGTGCTGGCGCACCCGCGCACCGGGGTGCCGCTGGTGCTGCCGGAACGCGGCTGAACCGGGCCGGTCCTGCCGGGCCCGGTCGGGCTTCCGGGCCCGGTCAGTCCTCCAGCCGGAAGCCGACCTTGATGCACACCTGGTAGTGCTTGATCCGGCCCTCCTCCAGGTGCCCCCGGACCTGCGAGACCTCGAACCAGTCGAGGTTGCGCAGCGTCCGGGAGGCGCGCTCCACCCCGTTGCGGATCGCGGCGTCGACGCTCTCGGTCGAGGACCCGACGATCTCGGTCACCCGGTACACATGGTCGGTCATGGCGGACTCCTCAGCTGTGCGACGGCCCCCGGTCCACCGTGCACCGGCCCGGGTCCGCCCGCACCCGGACGAGCGGCCGCCGACCGCCGACCGCCGACCGCCGACCGCCGACCGCCGACTGCCGACTGCCGACTGCCCGGAAACGTCCTAGAACGCCGCCCGTACCTCGCCGACCGGCACGCCGCCGCCGAGCAGCGGGGCCGCGCCGATCCGCTCGACGGTCCCGTCCGCCCCCGTCACCCCGAGCCGGCGCAGCGCCGCCGCCAGCACCGGGCCGCGGGCCCGCTCGCCGCCGTCCTCGATCTTGAAGGCCAGCGCCCGCCCGTCCGGCAGCGCGACCACCTGGACGGCCTCGGCGCCCATCTTGGACAGCGCTCCCGGCACCGCCCGCATCAGCCGGGTGTCGGCCCGGCGGGTGCCGGCCACGTACTCGGGGTGGGCGCGCATCGCGTCGGCGACGCGACGCGGCTCGGTGCCCTCGTCGGCCAGCACCAGGCCGCGGTAGCCGCGGGCCAGCCCGGTCAGCGACACGGCCAGCAGCGGCGCGCCGCAGCCGTCCACCCCGGCGTGCGCGGCGGTCTCGCCGGTGGCCTCCTCCAGGGCCTCACGGGCCAGCCGCTGGATCGGGTGGGCCGGGTCGAGGTAGCTCTCGGTGTCCCAGCCGTTGGCCGTGCAGGCGGCCAGCCAGCCGGCGTGCTTGCCGGAGCAGTCCATCAGGATCGGGGCGCGCTCACCGCCGGCGGCGAGCAGCAGTTCCGCCTCGGTCTCGTCCAGCGGCAGGTCGGCCGGGGTGCGCAGGGCCGACTCGTCGAGCCCGGCGGAGCCGAGGATGCTCCGCACACCATCGAGGTGAAACGATTCTGCGGAGTGGCTGGAGGCCGCCAGCGCCAGCAGCTCACCCTCGATCGCCAGCCCGGCCCTCAGCGTGGCCACCGCCTGGAACGGCTTGGCGGTCGACCGCGGGAAGACCGGGGCGTCCGGGTCGCCGAGCGCGAACTCGACCGAGCCGTCGGCCGCGAGCAGCACCAGGGAGCCGCGGTGGCGGCCCTCGACGAAACCGGAGCGCACGACCTCGGCGAGAACGGGCGTGGTGGCGGGCAGGGACATGGCGGGTGAGCCTTCCGGGGCGAGGGTGGGCCGGGCGGGAGCCGGGCCCACCGCCCGCGGCGACTCACCCGGTCAGAGCGGCCCCCCTGCGAGCAGGTCGTCGACCCGTGCTTCCCCATCACGGTACCTGCGGGTGATCTCGGCATTGCAACCGTCGGCCGTGCGCAGCAGCCGCTGGCGCCGTCCGGACACCTCCCGCTCGTGCGCCCGCAGCCGCTCCAGCGCGGCCAGCAGTTCCTCGGCCGGGTGCGCGGCCAGGTCGGCGAGCTGGACGTCGCCCATCAGGGCGTCCGCCTCCAGCCCGGACTCCCGGGTGCGCGGCGGGCCGAGGGTGACGTGCCGGGCCGAGCGCCGCACGGTGGAGGGCGCGTCGGTCAGGATGGCCGGCAGCCGGTCCAGCAGGTCGCCGGGGGCCGGCTCGGGGCCGGACGGGCCGGCGGTACGGACCGGGCCCGCGCCGGGCCTCCGGTCGAGCTCGGCGCGCAGGATGTCCATCCGCCCGTGCAGCAGCCGCCGCAGGTACGAGAGGTCGGCCTCCTGCTCCAGGGTCTCCCGGCGCAGCACCCGCAGCTGCTCCAGGCCCAGCCGCTCCAGGTCGGGTTCGTCCCCCGCGCCCGCCGCCGGGCCGTACGGGCCCCCGGGGGGCCGCACCACCGGCCCGGACCGGTCCCGCGCCGCGCTGCTCGCGTCCATCACCCAACCACCTGACGTCGTCCGATCCCGCCCGCTCGCGGCACCCCGTCCCTGCCGCCGGTCCGGCCCGTCCCCCGACGGGCCGCACGTCCCGTCCACCGGCACGCCCGGGAACTCCCGGAGGCTCCGGTCCCCGGCCGCGACCGCCCACCGGGGCGGCACCGCCAGACGCCTGACCTACCGGCTCGACCGCCAGGCCGAACCCGGCCCGGCGCGGCGGACCTCCTGGCGCCCCGGACCCTTCGTACGGTCCACCAGCGTGCCACCCCGCCCGGCGCACGCGCACCGCCCGTGCACCCGAACGGCCCCCTGGCGAACAGGGGTGGCTGATATGACCGGTCCTTTCCGCAGGAAGAGCAGCGCCCGATTCGGCGCAGGCGCGCACCCAGGAGCGTGCAGACCCGCTTCACGCGCCCCTGGTGTGCGCCCTGGGGAGGCAGCCGGGGCGCACGGGAAGGGTGCGGCGCGGGCCCGGAGGCACGACGGGGGCGCCGGGGCGGTGGGGCGGTGGGCGCACGGCGTCCGACGCGGCGGCAACGGGCGCACGGGCCGATGCGCGGGGAGGCCCCCACGGCCGTCGGGGGCCCTCCGGGGGGCCGTACGGCGCTCCGGCACAATGGCGGCATGCGAGCAGTGGTGCAGCGAGTGACCGAGGCCCGGGTGACCGTGGCCGGTGAGACCGTCGGCGCGATCGAGGGACCGGGGCTCTGCGTCCTGGTCGGCGTCACCCACGACGACACCCCCGCGAAGGCCGCCCAGCTGGCCCGCAAGCTCTGGACGCTGCGACTGCTGCCCGCGAACGACGAGGGCGTCGAGCAGAGCTGCTCGGACCTCGGCGCCCCGCTGCTGGTGATCAGCCAGTTCACGCTCTACGGCGACGCCCGCAAGGGCCGCCGCCCCACCTGGAACGCCGCCGCCCCCGGCCCGGTCGCCGAACCGCTGGTGGACGAGGTGGTGGCGCAGCTGCGGGCGCTGGGCGCCAAGGTGGAGACGGGCCGGTTCGGCGCCGACATGCAGGTGGCGCTGGTGAACGACGGCCCGTTCACCGTCCTCGTCGAGGTCTGAGCGGCCCCTACTGCGGGACGATCACGTCCTGGGTGCCGGGCACCGTCCCGGCCAGCAGCACGGCGTCCACCGGGACGTTCCGCTTGACGATCGCCAGCGCGATCGGCCCCAGCTCGTGGTGCCGGGCCGAGGAGGTCACGAAGCCCAGCGCCCGCCCGTCCGGGTCGGTGGCCAGCCGCACCTCGGTGCCGTGCGGGGGCAGCGACTCCTCGGTGCCGTCCAGGTGCAGGAAGACCAGCCGGCGCGGCGGCCGGCCCAGGTTGTGCACCCGGGCGACGGTCTCCTGGCCGCGGTAGCAGCCCTTCTGCAGGTGGACGGCGGTACGCAGCCAGTCCACCTCGTGCGGGATGGTCCGGTGGTCGGTCTCGAAGCCCAGCCGGGGCCGGTGGCCCTCGATCCGCAGCGCCTCGTACGCCCAGACCCCGGCCGCCGGGCCGTACCCGGCGGTGAGCCGCCCCAGCTCGCCGCGCGGCACGAACAGGTCACGCCCGTACGGGAGTTCGCGGACGGCGGCGGCGCCCTCCACGGAGGCGGTGGAGCCGGCCGGCAGGTGGACCACGGCGTACTCGGCGGTCGCGTCGGCGACCTCCACCCGGTAGAAGAACCGCATGCCGTCCAGGTAGGCGACCAGCGCCTCCTGGGTGCCAGGCTCGACGTGCGCCCAGGTGGTGGTGCCGTCGTCCACCAGGTAGAGCGCGTGCTCGACGTGCCCGTTCGGGGAGAGCACCAGTGCCTCGGCGGCCTGCTGCGGCGGCAGCTCGCTGACGTGCTGGGTGAGCAGCAGGTGCAGCCAGGAGAGCCGGTCCGGGCCGGTCACGGTGACCACGCCGCGGTGCGAGAGGTCGACGAAGCCGGCACCCTGCGACAGGTTGCGTTGCTCGCGGAAGATGTCGCCGTAGTGGGCGGCGACACCCTCGTCGGCCCCCTCGGCGGGGACGGCTCCGGGCAGGGAAAGCAGCGGGCTCTTCACACCGGTCATACCGGCCAGCTTACGGCTGCTCCCCGGCGACCTTGGCGGTGCAGTCGGCGCAGCGGCCGAAGATGGCGAAGTGCTTGAGGTCGGTGTCGAAGCCGTGCCGCTCGCGCAGGCTGTCGATCAGCGGCTGGGCGATCTCGGTACTGGTCTCGGTGACCTGCTCGCAGTCCCGGCAGACCAGGTGCAGGTGGTGGTGGCGGCCGGCCAGGTGGTAGGTCGGGGCGCCGTGGCCGAGGTGGGCGTGCGACACCAGCCCCAGCTCCTCCAGCAGCTCCAGGGTCCGGTAGACGGTGGAGATGTTGACGCCGCTGGCGGTCCGGCGGACGTGGCAGAGGATGTCGTCGGGGGTGGCGTGGTCGAGTTCGTCGACGGCCTCCAGCACGAGCTGGCGCTGCGGGGTGAGCCGGTACCCGCGTTCGCGCAGGTCGGCCTTCCAGTCGCCGGAGAGCTGCCAGTCGGTGGTGCCGGTGTCCGCCACGGTACTCGTCCCTGCCAATGGTCGGGGGTCCTGGGGCAAGTGTAGGGACCGGCCACGGGCCGGTCCCTACCTCGTGCACGGAAGTGCCGGTCGTGCGACCGGCCTGCGCCATCGGCCTACTTGAAGAACGCGATGCCGTCGTCCGGCAGGTCGTTGATGTCCTTGATCAGCTGGGCCGGGCTGAGCACCTTCTTCAGCTGCGCGGACATGTACGGGCGCAGCGGCACGTTCGGGGCGGCCTTCTCGCCGACCCAGAGCAGCTCGCCGTTGACGAAGCCGTACAGCCGCTTGCCGCCCGAGTACTCCGGGGAGCCCTCGATCCGGGCGACCGCGTCGGTGGAAACGTCGACCTGCGGCTTGCCGTCGGCCAGCTCGCCGTACCAGATCTCGACCGTGCCGTCGTCGCGCACGGAGGAGATCTCGATCCCCCGGGCGCCGCTGGTGCCGTCGTGGTTGCTGGTGATGCGCCAGAACGCGTGCTCGTTCTCCAGCGGACGGACCTTCTCGCCCTCCTCGTTCAGCACCCAGGTGCGGGAGCGGAACTCCAGGAAGGGGCGGCCGTCGTGGCGGATCACGATCTCCTGGCCGAAGTTGCACTTCTCCGCGCCCGGGCCCCCGTCACCCGGCAGAGGGGCATAGACGCCCGCGCCCTCCCAGGTGCCGAGGAGGAAGGCGAGCGGGACGACGTCCTTGTGGAGGTCGGAAGGGATCTCGATCATGTTCCTGGTCGCTGTTCTCGTCGGTGTGGGCCTGCCTCAACCGTACGGCAGGCTCAGCGCTGGCCCTGGTACAGCTTCATCACCGAGAAGATGGCGAACCAGGTGATCAGCACGGCCATGAGGGCCAGCAGACCGTCGAAGAAGATTTCCAGACCGGACACGGGTGGCTCCCAGGCGGCGACAGTGTGGTGGATTGTGCTCGGCTCACTCTATCCGCCGGGTTCCGGCCGGTCGCGGTGAGCCCCACCACGTCGCGGTTCGCGCCGCCTTCCCGCGGCTGCCCAAGCTTTGCCCAAGGGTTCCGGGGATGCCGGACGGCGGGGGCGGCCCGACCTCTATGGTGGCGCCATGTCGAAGAAACTGGTCATCAAGGTCACCGCAGGGGCGGACGCGCCGGAGCGGTGCTCGCAGGCGTTCACGGTGGCGGCGGTGGCCGTCGCCAGCGGGATCGACGTCTCGCTCTGGCTGACCGGGGAGTCCTCCTGGTTCGCGCTGCCGGACCGGGCGGCGGAATTCGAACTGCCGCACGCGGCACCGCTGCCGGACCTGCTGGAGTCGATCCTGGCGGCCGGCTCGGTGACGCTGTGCACCCAGTGCGCGGCCCGGCGCGGGATCGAGCAGAAGGACACCGTCGAGGGTGTCCGCATCGCGGGCGCCCAGGTCTTCGTCAGCGAGATCATGGCGGACGGCGTCCAGGCGCTCGTGTACTGACGCCTCCCCCGGGCCCTACGGGTGCTCCTCGTGGTCGGGGCGGTCCCGGTCGTGGCCGGGCTCGTCCCACTTCGGGTCGTCCCAGCGCGGGTCGTCCCACCAGTCGTCGTCCGGGTCCCGCTTGTTGGCGAACACCGCGGCGGCGGGCGGGATGACCATCGCGACCACGCACATGCCGATCGCCGCGCCGACCGAGAAGAACCGCACCACGCCCCAGGCCATGACGAACAAACCCAGGCACACGCCCATCATGGCGAAGTAGTAGCGACGCCGCCGCCTTGCCTGCACCCCTCCACGGTACGACCGAGGGCCCCTGCACGGCAGGGGCCCTCGGGGTGATCCGGGAACGTCGCGGCTCCGGTCAGACCGCGATCGCGACCTCGACGGCGGTGCCCTGGGAGGCCACCACCTGGCGGTCCACGGTCTGGCCCGGCACCAGCGCGCGCAGGGTCCACTTGCCCGGGCGGGCGAAGAACCGGAACTGGCCGGTCGCCGAGGTGGGCACCTCGGCCGTGAACTCACCGCCCTCGTCCAGCAGCCGGACGTAGCCGTTGACCGGCTCACCGTCGCGGGTCACCGAACCCTGGATGATCGTCTCGTTCGCCACGTCAACTCCTGCCAGGTCCGGGCCGCCGGCCTTCGCACCGCACATGTCTGCCTACCTTCTGACTTACTGGCCTTCTGACTTACGGGTCGGGCCTGGGCTCAGTTGCCGAGCTCGATCGGCACGCCGACCAGGCTGCCGTACTCGGTCCACGAGCCGTCGTAGTTCTTGACGTTCTCCTGGCCGAGCAGCTCGTGCAGCACGAACCAGGTGAGCGCGGAGCGCTCGCCGATGCGGCAGTAGGCGATGGTGTCCTTGGCCAGGTCGATGCCCTCGGCCTCGTACAGCGCCTTGAGCTCGTCGTCGCTCTTGAAGGTGCCGTCGTCGTTGGCGTTCTTGGCCCACGGGATGTTGCGGGCGCTCGGCACGTGGCCGGGGCGCTGCGACTGCTCCTGCGGGAGGTGGGCCGGGGCCAGCAGCTTGCCGGAGAACTCGTCGGGCGAGCGGACGTCGACCAGGTTCAGGGTGCCGATGGCGGCGAGCACGTCGTCGCGGAAGGCGCGGATCGAGGAGTCGACGGCCTGCGCCGTGTACTCGGTGGCGGGGCGGGCCGGCACCTCGGCGACCAGGTCGCGGGAGTCCAGCTCCCACTTCTTGCGGCCGCCGTCCAGCAGGCGGACATCGCCGTGGCCGTACAGCTTGAAGTACCAGTAGGCGTACGAGGCGAACCAGTTGTTGTTGCCGCCGTACAGGACGACGGTGTCGTCGTTGGCGATGCCCTTGGCGCTGAGCAGCGCCTCGAAGCCGGCCTGGTCGATGAAGTCGCGGCGGACCGGGTCCTGGAGGTCCTGCTTCCAGTCGATCCGGACGGCGTTGCGGATGTGGTTCTTGTCGTACGCGGAGGTGTCCTCGTCGACCTCGACGATCACGACCTTCGGGTCGTCCAGGCGGGCCTGGACCCAGTCGGCGTCGACCAGGACGTCGCTGCGGCTCATGGTGGGGTTCTCCATCCGAGGGCGGTTGTACGGAAGGTGCTGCTCAGGAGGGTGCTGCAGGGTGCCCGAGTGGGTGCGGTCCGAAATCCTGTCCGAATACCGGGACGAGGGGGCGGACCGGCGCGGCCGGGCAGTGAACTGCGGAGTACCTCGGCGACCGCCCGCTCACAGAGCCGGACACGGTCACCGGAAAGATCGGCGGCGGGCTTCAACTGCCCAGCCGGAGCGCCGAATCAGCGCATTCGACACAGACAGGCGGACACGCGGCACAGGTCTACCGCCCGCCGCTTCGTGAGGTCCGTCTGTCGCTTCATGCCGACGATGCTAGGGACACCGGAGGCCCGCTGTCATCAGCGTATCGAATAGTGGGATCGAAACGACCGCATGATGGGATTTAGCCCCCTGCGGGCCCGCGGGAGCCCGTACCGAAGCCGTCCGAACGCATGCGCGGGGCGGAAACGGCACCGCTCCACGGTCCGCGCTGGACAGCGCGTCTCGCGGAGCGGAACGATCCGCCGGCCCGGGAACGGGACCGGGACCAGGACCGGGATGGAAACCAGGACCGGGCCGGGGATCAGCCCAGCAGCTTGACGCCCTTGCCGTCGAAGGTCAGCTGGAGGCCCTCCGGCAACGGCGTCACCCCGCTGCCACCGTCCTTGTCGGCCAGCTTCAGCCCGGCCGGCAGCGAGTCCAGGGTGAAGCTCATCGGCTCCAGCTGCTGGTTGGTGGCACCGGCCACCAACCCCGCCAGCGAGCTCAGCCGGAAGCCGTCCACCGTGACGGTGTTCCCCTTGTTGTGCACGGTGCCCTCGCCGATCGCGATCGGCCCCAGCGAGGCCTTGACCTTGCCCGGACCGGCGTAGGACAGCGTCAGCCGCGAGTTGCCGCCCACCGGCAGCTTGGCCCCGTGCAGCAGCTGGGAGGCCGGCGGCAGCAACTGCGCGAGGTCCGGGTACGAGATCACCCCGCTGCCGGTGCCGCTGTCCACCGTGGCACTGCTCATGCTGTCGCTGACCTTGACGCCGGAGAGCTGCGCCTTGAACGAGTGCAGCGCCACCTGGTGACTGCCGTCCCCGACGGTCAGGCCGTCGGAGGAGATCCGGACGTCGTCCAACTTCATCGACACCACCTGGGTGAGGAACGGGAAGCCCTCGATCGAGACGTCCGGGCGCTGGCTCATCCGGCCGCTCTTCACGATCCGGTCGGCGGCCTCGTCCTCGGCCACCCCCACCGCGATCCGGTCGGCCCCCAGCAGCAGGCCGGAGAGCACCGCCAGGCCGATCGTGGCCTTCAGCCATCCGCGCATCGTGTCCCCCGTCGTCGCCGCTCGCTGTGGTCGTTCGTCGCTGAAATCGTTCGCAGTGGGTCGTTCGCAGTGGGTCGTTCGTCGTTCCGCGGCGGACGCGGGACACGTCCGCCCTCGCACGACCGTACGACGTCCGGCTCCGGAACATGGTTCCGGAGCCGGAATCCGACCCTGCGCGCAGCGGACGGGAGGATCAGGCCAGCAGCTCGGTGGCGATCCAGATCAGCGGCGCGGCCACCGCCAGCGGCAGCGCCACCCCCGCCGTCATGTGCACGAAGCGGGACGGGAAGTCGTACGCCGCGACCCGACGGCCGACCAGCGCACCCAGCCCGGCCAGCGCACCCAGCGCCACCGGCGCCCCGACCAGCAGGCCCAGCACCACCGCCGCGGCCAGACCCAGCACCGGGCCCAGCTGCTTCGGTCCGGGCAGCGGCGCCGCGGCCAGCAGGGTGGCCAGCGCCACCGCGCCCACCGCGGCCGGCACCCAGTCGGCCAGCAGCAGCATGGTGCACAGCGCGGTCACCACGGTGGCCGAGCCGAGCACGGTCAGCGCGTAGAACCGCTCCTTCGGGTCCGACGGACGGAACGTCTGCAGCACCAGGACGAGCAGGAAGAACCCGCCCAGGGTGCCCACCACCGCCGCCACGCCGCCGTCGGAGTCCGCCAGCAGCACCGCCACGTCCGCCGTGAAACCGGCCAGCGCGGCGAGCAGGATGCCCTGCCGGGCCGGCCACATGCCGTTCAGCCGGAACCAGCCGGCCGCCGTCAGCAGCTGGAGCAGCGCGACCACCAGGGCCAGCGCGACCTGCCCGAGCGCGGCACCGCCGGCCAGCAGCGCGGCCGCACCGGCGGTGATCAGGGCCGGCTGCAGGCCCGGGTCGATGATCGGCGAGCCGGTCCGGCCGCGCGGGCCCGCGGACGACGCGGAGTGCGGCGGGACGGCCGGGAACGGCGCCGCGGCGGGGACGCCCAGCGGGCCGGAGGCCCCGGCCGGACCCGGCACGCCGGGGGCGGTCGGGCGCTTGAGCGTCATGGTCGGCGGATCGAAGGCCTCCGCCGGCTGCGGCGCGGGAGCCGGCTGCGCCGCGGGGGCCGCGTGCCGGGCCCGCGGCCTCGACGGCTGCTGGAGCTGGAGCTGGATCGTCGGGTCCGGCTGGGGCTGCACCGACTGCTCCGGCTGCTCCGACTGCCGGCGCCGCTGCTGCCTCGACTGGTGGGGCTGCTGCTGCGGCGGCTGGGGCTGCTGGAACTGGTGGGGCTGCTGCGGCGGCTGCTGGTAAGGCCGCGGCTGTTGCGGCTGGTGGGGCCGGGGCTGCGGCTGGAACTGCTGCTGGTGGGGCTGGTGCGACCGGGGCGGCGCGACCGGCACCGAACCGGACACCACCACCGGCGGAAGCAGCGCCGTCACCTCGGCGTCGTCCACGGCCGGCACCGGCGGCATCAGGGTGGTCGCGGCCGCGTCGTCGAACGCGGGCACCGGCGGCATCACCGTGGTCGCCGCCGCGTCGTCCACCGGGAAACCGTACGGCGACGGGTGGCCCGGCTGCTGCGGCGGGACGTGCGACTGCTGCGGGTGCGGGTGCTGCTGCGGGTGCTGCTGCTGCGCCCGGGGCGGGTACGGCTGCTGCGGCTGGTGGGGCTGCTGCGGCCATCCGCCGTAGCCGCCACGATTCGGGTCGTTCGGGTTGTTCATGTCCGTCACGCCGCTCAGCCTCCCGCGAACGGGGGGAGGACCTCCACCGTCCCGCCCTCGGTCAGGGCGACGGTCGCGTGGTCGCGGCCGCCCACCTGGGCCCCGTCGACCAGGTACGAGCAGTGCCCGAGCAGCCGGACGAGCTTCGGCCGGTCGGCGTGCCGTTCCCTGGCCGCCGCCAGCGCCTCCGCCAGGGTCGCCGCCTCGTACGGCTCCTCGGCCAGCCCGGCCTCGGACTTCGCCGCCGCCCAGTAGCGGATCGTCCCGCGCGCCCGGGCGCCGCTCGCGGGCTCGGTGGTCACGCCCATCGGGCCACCCCTTCTCGTCGTCCTCGCCCGGTGCCGGTGTCCCGGTCCGGCTCGACACCTCAACGGCCGCCCGACCACCCGAACGATGGACCCGAACAGCGCCTTCGATGTGCGTCCCATGATGGCGTGTCCGCCGCCACGAGCGGCAATCGCCCTGGCCGGGCCGACACGGAGAAACGCACCGGAGCGCCACCGAGGCGCGCCGGACCGGCGCTCGAAGCTGTGTCCAGCCTCACCCGGCGCACGCCCGAATTGGGCGAACCGCCGGATTCTCGCACTCCCGGTGGAGGGGGCGGTCGGCTATCCTCGACCACCAAGAGGGATCCGGGCAGAGTCGCCCCCGGGTCCTTTTGTGCTTTCAGGACGCCAGTACGGACGTTCTTGCGATTCGTCGGCCCACCCCCGGCGCGCAGCAGGAACCGCCCCGCCTGACGCGGCACAACGACGTGCCCCGGCCGGCCGGGGCACCGCCACCGGCACCGGGCCGCCACCCGGCACCGGACCAGACCGGAGGGTTCGCGGTGATGAACAGGGCAGAAACGGTGCGCCAGGGGTTGCGGGACCCCCGGCCGACCCGCCGCCGCGCCCTGCTCGCCGTCCGCTCCCCCGGTTCGCCGCGGCCGACCGTCGTCCTCCCCTCCCCCTCAGCACGTGCGCCATCCGGCTGTGGCGGCAGCCGTAACGCGACCGCGACGACCCGGAAAGGGGACCACCGGGCATGAGTTCTCTCCTCCTCCTGACCAATGCGCTGCAACCCTCCGCCGAGGTGCTGCCCGCCCTCGGACTGCTGCTCCACAACGTCCGGGTGGCGCCCGCCGAGGGCGCGGCCCTGGTGGACACCCCCAGCGCGGACGTCATCCTGGTCGACGGCCGGCGTGACCTGCCGCAGATCCGCAGCCTCTGCCAGCTGCTGCGCTCCACCGGCATCGGCTGCCCGCTGATCCTGGTGGTGACCGAGGGCGGCCTGGCCGCCGTCACCGCCGAGTGGGGCATCGACGACGTCCTGCTGGACACCGCCGGCCCGGCCGAGGTCGAGGCCCGGCTGCGGCTCGCCCTCGGCCGCCTCCAGGTCGTCACCGACGACAGCCCGATGGAGATCCGCAACGGCGACCTCTCGGTCGACGAGGCCACCTACTCCGCCAAGCTCAAGGGCCGGGCGCTCGACCTCACCTTCAAGGAGTTCGAGCTGATCAAGTACCTCGCGCAGCACCCCGGCCGGGTCTTCACCCGGGCGCAGCTGCTCCAGGAGGTCTGGGGCTACGACTACTTCGGCGGCACCCGGACCGTGGACGTGCACGTCCGGCGACTGCGCGCCAAGCTCGGCGTGGAGCACGAGCAGCTGATCGGCACCGTGCGCAACGTCGGCTACCGCTTCGTCGTCCCGGAGAAACCCGAGAAGGGCGAGCGGCCGGAGCTCGCCCAGCGCCCCGCCACCCCCCTGGACGCCTGAGCCGGGGCCCGCCCGGACACCGCTCCGGAGCCGGGCGGGCCGCGCCCCGCCCGGCTTGTCCGGTTCCTCCCGGAGGGGCCCGTCGGCCTGCCGAACAAGGCCCCGGACCCCACTGCCGCCCCGGAGGCCACACGCGTAGACTCCCCCCGTGGCCAAAGTGACGCGCGACGATGTAGCCCGGCTGGCTGGTACCTCGACCGCGGTCGTCAGCTACGTCATCAACAACGGGCCGCGACCGGTCGCGCCCGCGACCCGGGAGAAGGTCCTCGCGGCGATCGAGCAGCTCGGCTACCGGCCGAACAGCGTCGCCCAGGCGATGGCCTCCCGCCGCACCAACCTGATCGGCATGGTCGTCCCGGACGCCCGCCAGCCCTTCTTCGCCGAGATGGCGCACGCCGTGGAACGGGCCGCCTCCGACCGCGGCAAGCTCGTGCTGATCGGCAACTCCGACTACGTGGACGACCGCGAGGTGCACTACGTCCGCGCGTTCCTCGGGATGCGCGTCTCCGGCCTGATCCTGGTCAGCCAGGGCCCCTCGCAGCGCGCCGCCGAGGAGTTCGCCGCGATGGAGGGCGCCAAGGTGGTGCTGCTGCACCGCCGGCCCGAGGCGATCGACGACGTCGCGGTGGTCACCGACGACGTGGCGGGCGCCGAGGCCGTGGTGCGCCACCTGCTGGAGGTGCACGGGCACCCGTACGTGGCCTGCTTCGGCGGCCCGGTCGAGTCCCCCGCCCCCGGCGACCCGGTCATCGACCACGTCGAGGGCTGGCAGCGCGCCATGGACGCGCACGGCGTCCCCACCGAGCCGCACCTGATCGACGCGCCCTTCCACCGCTACGGCGCCTACGACGTCGCGCTCGGCCTGCTCCGCTCGCCGGACCGGCCGCGGGCGATCTTCTGCTCCACCGACGACCAGGCGATCGGCGTGCTGCGGGCCGCCCGCGAGGTCGGCCTGCGGGTCCCGGAGGACCTCGCGGTGGCCGGCTTCGACGACGTGCCGGAGGCCGCGCTCGCCGACCCGCCGCTGACCACCGTCGCCTCCGACCGCGACGCGATGGCCCGGGCCGCCGTGGACCTGGTGCTGGACGACTCGCTGATGGTGCCCGGCTCGGACACCGAGCGGGTCCGCACCTTCCCGTCCCGGCTGGTCATCCGCCGCTCCTGCGGCTGCGGCGGCTCCGCCCCGGACCGATCCGTACCGGAGTAGCCGATTCCGCTCGGCAGGCCGCCTGACCAGGCTTTATGAGAACCCAACGGGCTTCTCTCCCCGTTCTGAGCCGGTTCTCATGCACTCCTCATGCAGCGGGACGAGCTTGGTCGGCATGAGCGAACAGCAGCGGCACCCCGGCGAGCAGTACGGCCCGTACGAGCCCCACGCGTCCCACCCGCAGCACGAGCAGCACGAGCAGTACGGCCAGTACGAGCAGTACGGCCCGTACGGCCAGTACGAGCAGCAGGGCCCGGACCGGGCCCCGGAACCCCGGGTGATCGAGGGCACCGTGCTCGGCGGCGGCTTGGTCGCCTCCGAGGCCCACAGCACCACCGGCCCGGCCGGGTACGGCTACCGCGAGGACCACTCCGGCGGCGTCTTCGACGGCCCGCCGCCGCCCCCGCCGACCCCGCCCGAGCCGCCCACGATCCTCGGGCCGGGCTCCCCCGAGGGCCCCGGCGACCACGGCAACCGGGCCCGGCGCGGACTGCTGCGCGGGCGGCTCGCCCTGGTCACCGCCGTCGCCGCGATCGCCGCCGTCCTCGGCGGGGTCACCGGCGGCCTGGTCGCCGGTGACCGGCAGGGCGCCGACAACCGCGTCGGCACCATCGCCAGCCCGGTCTCCGCCCGCTCCGACGGCAGCGCCGACGTGGCCGCCATCGCCGCCGCCGTCTCGCCCAGCACCGTCCAGATCACCGTCAAGAACGGCAACGGCACCGCCACCGGCACCGGCGTCGTCCTCGACACCGACGGCCGGATTCTCACCAACTACCACGTGATCGACACCGCGACCGCCGGCGGCCGGATCACCGTCACCTTCAAGGACGGCTCCACCGCCCAGGCCACCGTCACCGGCACCGACAAGGCCCTCGACGTCGCCGTGATCACCGCGACCGGCGCCAAGAACCTCACCCCCGCCGTCCTCGGCGACTCCTCCGCCGTGGCCGTCGGCGACCCGGTCGTCGCCATCGGCAACCCCGACGGACTCACCGGCACCGTCACCTCCGGCATCATCAGCGCCGAGAACCGCGACGTCACCGTCCAGCTCGACGAGGGCAGCACCAGCAACAACGGCGGCTTCGGCCTCCCCTTCCTCCCCGGCGTCCCCGGCCTGCGCGGCACCACCCCGCAGCCCACCGGCGGCAGCAGCACCACCTACAAGGCCTTCCAGACCGACGCCGCGCTCAACCCCGGAAACTCCGGCGGCCCGCTGATCAACGCCAACGGCCAGGTCATCGCCGTCAACTCGGCGATGTACGCGCCCGGCGGCTCCGGCTCCTCCGGCGGCGGCTCGGCCGGCAGCGTCGGCCTCGGCTTCGCCATCCCGATCAACGACATCAAGCAGGTCCTGCCGAAACTCGAAGCCGGCCAGAACCTGTGAGCCACACTCGCTGAGACGGACAATTGCTCCCAGCAGGCCCTCCACCCGACGAGAAAGGGCACCCGCCCATGACCCCGTCCGCCGACGACCGCACCACCACCGAGGCCGGCCACCCCTCCGCCCGGCTCCTCGTGGTCGACGACGAACCCGCCCTCCGGGACGCCCTGGAGAGCAGCCTCGCCTTCGAGGGGTACGAGGTCGCCACCGCCACCGACGGCTACGAGGCCCTGGAATCCGTCGAACGCGACCGGCCCGACCTCGTCCTGCTGGACATCATGATGCCCCGGATGGACGGCCTCACCGCCGTCCGCCGGATGCGCTCGCGCGGCGACACCGTCCCGGTCCTGATGCTGACCGCCCGCGACGCCGTCGGCGACCGCGTCACCGGCCTCGACGTCGGCGCCGACGACTACCTCGCCAAGCCCTTCGAGCTCGACGAACTGCTCGCCCGCGTCCGCGCCCTGCTGCGCCGCAACGCCCTCGCCGCCGAGGCCGCCGCCCGCGCCGCCGTCGAGGACGAGAGCGAGCTCCTCTCCTTCGCCGACCTGCGGATGAACACCGCCACCCGCGAGGTCACCCGGGCCGGCAAGCCGATCGAGCTCACCCGCACCGAGTTCATGCTGCTGGAGATGTTCCTCGCCCACCCCCGCCAGGTCCTCACCCGCGAACAGATCCTCAAGGCGGTCTGGGGCTTCGACTTCGAGCCCTCCTCCAACTCCCTGGACGTGTACGTGATGTACCTGCGCCGCAAGACCGAGCAGGGCGGCATGCCCCGCCTGATCCAGACCGTGCGCGGCGTCGGCTACGCCCTGCGCCAGGCCGCCGGCACGAGCGCGTGAACAACGTTCCGCCCCCTCCGCTGACCCCTCCGCAGGCCCGGCCCCACACGTCCGACCGCCGACAGCGCCTCCTCCACTGGTTCCGCTCCCGCTCCCTGCGCAGCCGCCTCATCTTCCTGAGCGCGGCGGCGGTGGCGGTGGCGATCGCGCTGTCGGCACTGGCGTGCTGGTTCATCGTGGAGAAGCAGCTGTACGGGCAGGTACGGGCCGACCTGGCGAGCGCGCCCCCAGCCATTCCCGGAAGACTCATTTGCTACCCCACTCCGGAGGCCGCCCTGGATCACCAGCGCGGCGGCAGCATGCCGGAGATCAGTGCGGCCGTCCCCCGGGACACCCAGTTCCTCGTGTCGGCCGGAGTCTGCCTGCCCCCGGGGGCGAACAAGGCGATCGTGACCACACCGCAGGATGCCGCCGCGTTCCAACTCAAGCCCGGACAGTCGATCACCCGGGACGGGAAGTTCACCAACGGCGACCCCGCGATCGTCCGGCTGACCTCCAACCACAACTTCCCCGTCCCCGTCGTCGTGATGGTGGCCACCCCCACCCAACCCGTCGAGGACTCCCTCCAGGGCCTCGCCATCCTCCTCGGCTCGGTCTCCGTCGGCGGCATCCTGCTCGCCGCCGTGGCCGGCCGCCTGGTCGCCCGCTCCGCCCTGAAGCCCGTCGACCAGCTCACCGACGCCGTCGAGCACATCGCCCGGACCGAGGAGGTCGGCACCACCATCCCGGTCCACGGGGACGACGAGATCGCCCGGCTCTCCACCTCCTTCAACTCGATGAGCACCGCCCTCGCCAACTCCCGCGAGCGGCAGACCCGGCTGATAGCCGACGCCGGGCACGAGCTCCGCACCCCGCTGACCTCTCTGCGCACCAACGTCGACCTGCTGATCCGCAGCAACGACACCGGCCGCCCGCTGCCCGCCGCGACCAGGACCAAGCTGCTCGGCAACATGAAGGCGCAGATGCAGGAGCTCACCCTGCTGATCGGCGACCTGCTCCAGCTCTCCCGCCCGGACACGCCGAAGAGCGGCCCGGCCCTCACCGTGGTCGCCCTGCACGAGATCGCCGGACGGGCCGTCGAGCGGGCCGAGCTGCGCGGCCCGGGGCTGGTGTTCGAGACCGACACCGAGCCCTGGTACGTGCACGGCGACGCGGCCGGGCTGGAACGCGCGGTGATCAACCTGCTGGACAACGCGGTCAAGTACAGCCCGCCCGGCGGCACCATCGAGGTCCGGCTGCACCAGGGCGTGCTGACCGTCCGCGACCACGGCCCCGGGATCCCTCCGGACGAGCTCCAGTACGTCTTCGACCGGTTCTGGCGCTCGCCCTCCTCGCGCCAGCTGCCCGGCTCCGGCCTCGGGCTGTCGATCGTCGCGCAGAGCGTCCGGGAGGCGGGCGGCGAGGTCACCCTCGGTCCGGCGGCCGACGGCGGCCCGGGCGCGCTGGCCACCGTCCGGCTGCCCGGCGGCCCCGCCCCGGAATGACGGGAGGGGCAGGTGGGGCGCCCCGACAGCGCCCCACCCGCCCCTCCCGGGCCGGCTCACGGTCAGTCGATGTCGCTGCCCGGGCCGATGATCTTGATCCGGTCCTGCGCCGGGGCCTGGAGCGGCGAGGCCGCCGAGCTGTGGGCGCTCAGGTAGGTCGCGAAGACGTCCAGGTCCGAGGCCCCGACCAGCTTGTCGGTGCCGGCCGCGAAGGCCGGGAAGCCGTCGCCGCC
This sequence comes from Kitasatospora sp. NPDC127067, assembly GCF_042724755.1. NCBI lineage: Bacteria > Bacillati > Actinomycetota > Actinomycetes > Kitasatosporales > Streptomycetaceae > Kitasatospora > Kitasatospora sp. NPDC127067. The sequence goes on from NZ_JBHXEM010000064.1 coordinate 23,924, forward strand.
GCCGGCCAGGAACTCGTTGGCCGCGACCCGGTAGGTGGCGGCCGGGTCGACCGGGGCACCGTTCAGCCGGACCGAGTCCAGGACCACCCGGTCCGCGCCGGTCTTGCGCATGTCCAGGGTGTAGTGCAGGTTCGAGGACACCTGGAGGACCTTCGGCGCAGCGGTGTTGGAGCCGCTCACCTGCTGCTGGAGCAGCTGGATCAGCTGGGCGCCGGTCAGCGTCTTGACCTGCATCATGTTGGTGAACGGCTGGACGGTGAACGCCTCGCCGTAGGTCACCACGCCGTCGCCCTCGCCGCCGGAGGCCTTGTGGACCAGGTCGGAGCGGATGCCGCCGGGGTTCATGAAGGCGACCTGCGCGCCGCCCTTGTCGGCCGGGGCGAGCCCGGCGAGCTGCGCGTCGGCGATCACGTCACCGAGCGGCTTCTCCAGGTCGCTGTTGCCGCGGCCGTTGATGTCCGAGGCGATGTAGCCGATCGGACGGTTGGCGATCGGGGCGGCCAGCTTGGAGTAGCGGTCGACCAGCGCCGTCATGTCGGGCGCCTTCTCGACCGTGCGGCGCACCACGTGGTTCTCGGCCTTGACCGAGGGGCGCACGATCTCGCCGGTGGTCTTGTCCAGCTTCATGTCGATCTCGGTGAAGAGCCGGCCGAAGGAGGCGGCACTGGTCACCGAGCGCGGGACGCCGTTGGGGTCGGGGATGCTGCAGGCGTACGCGTTGTGGGTGTGGCCGGTGACGATGGCGCCGACCGCCGGGTCGATCTTCTTGGCGATGTCGACGATCGGGCCGGAGATGCCCTGGCCGGCCGCGCCGCAGTCGTAGTTGTAGACGCTGCTGGCCGGGTACCCGCCCTCGTGGATCAGCGTGACGATCGAGTTGACGCCCTTGGCCTTGAGCTCGGCGGCGTACTTGTTGATCGTGGTGACCTCGTTGGCGAACTTCAGGCCCTTGACGCCCTCGGCGGTCACGATGTTCGGCGTGCCCTCCAGGGTGACGCCGATGAAGCCGACCTTCACGCCCTGGGACTTGGTGATCCAGTACGGGGCCAGCAGCGGCTTGCCGGTCTTCTCGTCGGTGACGTTGGCCGACAGGTAGTTGAAGTTGGCGCCCTTGAAGGTGCGGCCGGGCTCGTAGCAACCGTCGGTCGGGTGGCAGCCGCCGTCCTGCATGCGGCGCAGCTCCTGCGCGCCCTCGTCGAACTCGTGGTTGCCCACGGAGGTGACGTCCAGGCCGAGCTTGTCCATCGCCTCGATGGTCGGCTCGTCGTGGAAGAGCGCCGAGGTGAGCGGGCTGGCGCCGATGATGTCGCCGGCCGCGACGGTGATCGAGTCGTCGGCCGGGATGCGCGCCTTGCGCAGCTCGGTGGCCAGGTACTCGATGCCGCCGGCCGGGGTGGCGACCTCCTTGCCGGTGGCCGGGTCGATCTCCTTGATCGTGCCGGACGAACCGGCCGGGGGCTCCAGGTTGCCGTGGAAGTCGTTGATCGCCAGCAGCTGGAGGTTGACGGTCTTGTGGCGCTTGGCGTTGGCGTCGGCGGCCTGGGCGGCCGTCGGCACGACCACCGTGCCGAACAGACCTGCGGCGGCGACGACGGCGAGCGCCGTCCGTCGGGATCTGACGGTGAGCATGAAGGGTTCCCCTGCACCTTGGAAGGAGCACCGGCTGTGGACAGCATCGGCGTTCGAACATGTGTTGCGACTGCGAAGCCTAGGGTCAACGCGCGTAGCTGTCAGGACGTCGAACGTAACGAGAGGATTACCTACTGACGAACCATCGCCGTCCGCCGGATGCGGAGACCGTGCGGAAGAGCCCCGACGACCCCGCTCAGACGCCCGGCTCGGAAGCCAACTGCCGTTCCGCACGCACCCGTTCGGCCACCGCGTCCTCGGTCATCGCGCGGTCGGTGTAGACCAGCGGACGCTCGGCCTCGGTGATGATGTGCTTGACCACCTGGACGTTGCCGTTGACGTCCCAGACCGCGATGCCCGGCGACAGGGTGGGAATGATCTCCACCGCCCAGCGCGGCAGGCCCAGCACCCGGCCGGTGGCCCGCGCCTCCTCGGCCTTCTGCATGTAGATCGTCCGGGTGGAGGCCATCTTCAGGATCGCCGAGGCCTCCTTCGCGGCCGCGCCGTCCACCACGTCGGACAGATGGTGCACCACCGCCACGAAGGACAGGCCGAGCCGGCGGCCGAACTTCAGCAGCCGCTGGAACAGCTGGGCCACGAACGGGCTGTTGATGATGTGCCAGGCCTCCTCGACCAGGAAGATGCGCTTCTTCCGGTCCGGCCGGATCCAGGTGTGCTCCAGCCACACCCCGACGATCGCCATCAGGATCGGCATCGCGATCGAGTTGCGGTCGATGTGCGAGAGGTCGAAGACGATCAGCGGCGCGTCCAGGTCGATGCCGTCGGTGGTCGACCCGTCGAACATGCCGCGCAGGTCACCGTCGACCAGCCGGTCCAGCACCAGCGCCACGTCCAGGCCCCAGGACTGCACCTCGTCCACCGCCACGCCCAGCGACTCCACCGAGGACAGCTCGGGGCTGCGCAGGGTGTCGATGATGTCGTTCAGCACCGGCTGGCGGTCCTGCACCGAGGCCACCACATGGGCGTGCGCGGCCTTCAGCGCGAAGCCGGCCCGCTCCTCCAGCCCGCGCCCCATCGCCACCTCGACGATGGTGCGCAGCAGCGACAGCTGGCCGGTCTGGGTGATCGCCGGGTCCAGCGGGTTGAGCTTCACCCCGCCGTCCCGGGCCGCCATCGGGTCCAGCCGGACCGGCTTTATGCCCAGCGCGTTGGCGATCAGGTTCCACTCGCCCACGCCGTCCTCGCCCTGCGCGTCCAGCACCACGACCTGGCGGTCACGGAACCTCAGCTGCCGCAGCACGTACGTCTTCTCCAGCGCCGACTTGCCGTTGCCGGACTCCCCGAGCACCAGCCAGTGCGGGGCGGGCAGCTGCTGCCCGTACAGCTGGAAGGGGTCGTACACGTACCCCTTGCCGCTGTACACCTCGCGGCCGATGATCACACCCGAGTCCCCCAGCCCCGGGGCGGCGGTGGGCAGGTAGACGGCCTGCGCCTGGCCGGTGGAGGTGCGCACCGGCAGGCGGGTGGTCTCCACCTTGCCGAACATCAGGCTGGTGAACGCATCGGTGAGGTTGCCGAGCGCCATGGGCGGTCTCCTGACGGGTCAGCGGTGGACGGACGTGCGTGTGTGCGGGTGCGCGGGTCGGCCGGTGCGCTCAGCGGCGGATGCCGGTGGCGAACGGAAGGGTGTTGACGAAGGCCCGGTGGTGCTCGCGGTCGCACCACTCCAGCTTGAGGTAGCTCTTGCCGGCCGAGGCCCGGATGGTCCGCTTGTCGCGGGCCAGCGCGTCGGGGTTGCGCGAGGAGACCGTGATGTAGCCGACCAGGTTCACCCCGGCCGCGCCGGAGGCCAGGTCGTCGCCGCGCTGGTCCACCCGGCCGGTGTGGGCCAGGTCGCGCGGGTCCACCGTGCGGTTCATCTTGGCCGCACGGCTGGCCTCGGCCTCGTCGTTGGTCTTCTCGGTCAGCATCCGCTCGATCGCGACGTCGGTGGGCTCCAGGTCCATCGTCACCGCCACCGTCCGGATCACGTCCGGGGTGTGCACCAGCAGCGGCGCCAGGAAGTTGACCCCCACCGGGGTGAGCGGCCACTCCTTGATCCACGCGGTGGCGTGGCACCACGGCTCCCGGGTCGCCGATTCGCGGGTCTTCGCCTGCAGGTACTGCGGCTGGGTCGCGTCCAGCTCGGCCGGCCAGGCGTTGCGCCGGGACATCGCCTGGATGTGGTCGATCGGGTGGTCCGGGTCGTACATCGAGTGCAGCAGCGAGGACAGCCGGGCCTGGCCCAGCGGCTGGCGCACCCGGATGTCCGCCTCGGCCAGCCGGGCGCAGATGTCCGTCAGCTCGCGCGCCATCACGGCCGCCAGCCCCTCGTCGTCCCGCGCCCGCCGCCCGGTGGCCGTCCGGCCCATCGCGTGCGCCTCGGCCGCCAGGTCACGGGTGTAGTGCATGCAGGCCACCAGGTACGCCCGGTGCTGCTCCGAGGAGGTCGACACCATCGACTGGAGCTGGTCGTACGAGTCCTGCAGCCAGCGCGGCGAGGACGGGTCACCGCGCCGCTCGACGTCCTTGGCGTGCGCGTCCGGGTCCGCCGGCAGGGTCCGGGCCAGGATCTGCAGCCGGGTCACGAAACCGTCCCCGTTGGCGACGTGCTTCAGCAGCGTCCCGAACCGGTCGACCAGGGCCTCCTGGTCCTCCGAGTCGCGCAGACCGACGCCCGGGCCCTCGATCTCGATCGCGGCCGTCACCGTACGCCGCTCCAGGTGCATCAGCACCCCGACCTCGTCCGGCCCGAACGGCGCCGCCAGCCAGCGCAGCCGCCCCACCCCGGGCGGCGGGCCCACCTCCACCTCCCGGCCGTCCAGCCGGGTGCCGGCGTCCATCACGTCCGAACGCCACACCGCCCGCCCGCTGCGGACCGTCCGACGGTAGGTGCGGTTGATCTCCACCCACTTGTAGAACGTCCGCCTGCGGTACGGCACGTACACCGCCGCGATGGCGAGCGCCGGCAGACCGACCAGACCACCGATCCGCAGCGGCAGGACCGGCATCAGCAGGCCCCAGAGCATGCCGAGGAAGGCCCCGAAGATGATCAGCACGATCTCGCCGGACTCCCGGTTCCGGCCGATCGGCGCGTTCGGGCGGGCCTTGCCGATCAGGTAGGTGCGGCGCTGGTGCACGTACGGCTGGGCGTACTGGGCACCGTACTGGCCGAGCGGTTCACTGCTCACTTACCCGTCACCCTCCCTTCGCTGGATTGCTGTCGCGGATCGGAACCGGGGCCTGCGGCGGCCCGCCCTGCGGCGGCGGGGCCGGCGTCCGGCCCGCGTGGGCGGCGATGCCCGGCGCGACCGAACCGCCGCCCGCACCCCCGCCACCCGTGCCGGCCCCCTGCGGACCGCGGTCGCCGTGGGTGGTGATGCCCTGCTTCATCAGGTTCGCGGTGCCGTTGATCATCGCCGAACCGGCCTGCACGGCATTGGCCCGGGCCCCGCGCATGTTCAGCAGCTCGTCGCCGAAACCCGGCACGAAGCGGTACACCGCGGCACTCGCGAAGATCGACAGGAACAGGATCGCCAACCCGGACAGCACCCGGGCGAAATCGTCGTCGGCCCCGGACCCGGTCGCCACCGCCCCTGCCAGGCCCAGGATGACCACGATGATCGGCTTCGCCAGATCCACCGCCAGCATCACGCCCGCCCAGCGCCGCACATGCTTCCACAGCTGCCGGTCCACCAGCCCCGCGTACACCGCCGTCCCCAGCAGCGCGCCGACGTACAGCATCGCCGCCCGGATCAGCAGCTCGATCCAGAGCACCGCCGCCGCCAGCACCGCGACCAGCGACACGATCACCAGGATCAGCGGACCGCCGCCCACGTCACCCTTCTCCAGCGTGTCGGCGAACCCGCCCAGGTACGACCCGGTGTCCGTCTTCGTCCCGACCGCTATCGCCTTGGTCAGCCCGTCCGTCACGCTCACCACGGTGAACAGGATCAACGGCGTGAACGCGGACGCCACCACCGTCAGCCACAGGAAGCCGATCGCCTCCGAGAACGCCGTCGTCAACGGCGCCCCCCGCACCGCCCGCTTCGCCACCGCCAGCAGCCACAGCACCAGCGTGATCACCGTCGACACGGCGAACACCACGGCGTACTGCTGCAGGAACGACACATTGGTGAAGTCCACCTGCGTCGTCCCGTCGATCGCCCCCGACAACTTCCGCACCACCCACGCCGCGGCCTGCGCACAGCTCTTGGCCAACGACCCGAGGGGGTCGGTCACGGCCCCGACGGTGCCGCTCCCGGGGAGGGAGCTCCCCCCGGGCTTGTCCACGCAGAGAATGCCGTTCCCTGAGATCGGCAGGTCAGGGCAATTGGCGTTGGCGCTGGGCGTCGGAGTGGCTGTCGGCGAAGGCTCTGCGAACACCCGCTGGGCCGCCGACAGCGCCGCCACCTGCAAGGTGGCCAGCACACCGGCGAGGGTGCCCACACGGCGCCGTGTGCCGGAACGGCGTGAGGTCTGGTCAACGCGCAAAACGGAACCCCCCGAACTGCTGGACGGCGCCGGTGATCTCATCGGCGGTGGCGGCCTGCTGGTCTGCGGGCACCGGCGCGGGGCCCTGCCTGCTGGTGTAGTCGGTGAGCTTCCAGTCGCTGCCCGTCCAGTGCAGCGAGAGCGTGAGGGTGAACCAGTTGGTGGTCACCGGCTGGACGGAGCGTTCGCCGGCGAGGCCGGTGAGGCCGGTGCACCACACCTCGACCTTGGCGTCGCCCTCGCTGTAGCCCGTCGATTTGGTGCCGACCGGGACGGTGCGGCTGACGAAGGTGAGGCCCTTGGGCGCGTGGCCCTGGGCGTCGAGGCCGTAGCGGGTGGCGGTGTCGCCGCCGAAGCCCTGGTCCAGCCGGCTCTGGAGCCCGGCCAGGGCGTCCGGATCGGTGATGGTGGCGACGATGCCGTGCCGGCTGTCGGTGCGGAACATGTCCGCGGAGCCGATCGCCACCGCGTAGTTGGTGGCGGCCGACTGGGCGCCCGGTTCGGTGTGCGGGTAGCCGGTCGGGATCCCGTTGACGGTGGTGCCGGCAGGCTGGTCGCCGCTGGGGGCGGGGCCGGCGCCGGTGCCGGAGCCGGCGCGGTCGGCGGAGGAGCCGTCGCTGCCGGTACCGGTGCCGGGTGCGACGCGGTTGGCGACGGCGATGGCCACCACGAGCAGGGTGACGACGGCCAGGACGGCCAGCAGGGCGCGCAGCGGGCGGGTCTGACGGTGGTTCGACGGGGGGGAGGACTGTTCGCCGACCGGCAGGCGCGTACGGGTGCGCGGCTGGTCGTCGGACAACGGCACGGCGGCCCTCCTGGTGCGGGGAGCCGGGGCGGCTCCGGGGGCCCTCCGTCCGGGGGCGGGCGCGGACGGGGGGTGGGAACGGGGGTGGGAACGGGGTGGATTCCTGGCGGGTCGGCTGTCGGAGGGGTCCGGGCGGGGGCCCGGTCTCAGGCAGGCCGGACTACTGCTGTCCGATCGTCAGATCGCCATGCCGTAGACAATGGTGAACAGGGTGCCCAGTGATCCGATGATGAACACGCCGGTCAGTCCGGCGACGATCAGTCCCTTGCCCTGTTCGGCGCCGAAGCTGTCGCGCATCGCGGTCGCACCGATCCGCTGCTTGGCCGCGCCCCAGACCGCGATGCCGAGGCAGAGGAGGATGGCGATGGCCATGATGACCTCGACCATCACCCGTGCCTCCGACCCGAGGGTCGCGAACGGCCCCCAGTCCGGGGCGATTCCGCCGATGATGGTGTCGATGTTCGGCTTCTTGGGGGGGTCCTCGGCCAGGTGGCCGACCGCATTGGTGTGCACGCTGCTCAGGTTCATTTCCATCTCACCGCCCGATCAGGCAAATTCAAGGGCCCGGACCCGGCCCGCGCGAAGGGTCGGTACCTATTCTTGGCCAGATCTGATGTCGACTTGGCTACTTCTCGCGAATCGGTCGTGAGGCATCGGACACGTACGCGAGGATGTACACCGTACGAAGGATAGCGCTCACTGTTCGTATCTCTGATGATTGCGGTGAGCAACGCCTTCCGGGACACTTCGACTGACGATTCGTCGGGATGGTGCTGATGGTACTCCGGAAGGCCGGTACGGCCGCCGCCGCTGCGGGAGTTGTTGCGTTCGGGTTCATCGGGCTGGTGACGATGGGGACTTATGCGGCAAGTGGGACGCCGCAGCAGGCGGCGAATCGTTCCGCCCTCTCCCCCGGAACGGTCCCCGCGGCCTACCAGGACCCGATCCAGAAGTGGGGCGCGCTCTGCGCGGAGATCTCCCCGCCGATGCTCGCGGCGCAGCTGTACCAGGAGAGCGGTTTCGACCCCAGGGCGCGCTCCGGGGTCGGGGCGCAGGGCATGGCGCAGTTCATGCCGGGCACCTGGTCCGAGTACGCCACCGACGGCAGCGGGGACGGCAGGGCGGACGTCTGGGACCCGCTGGACGCGATCGCCTCGGCGGCGACCTACGACTGCGCGATCGCCAAGCGGGTCGCGAAGGTCCCGGGCGACCCCCAGGCCAACCTGCTGGCGGCGTACAACGCCGGCGAGGGCGCGGTGGAGAAGTACAACGGGGTGCCGCCGTACAGGGAGACCCAGGGCTACGTGCGGAACATCCAGGCGATGGCCCGCAGCTTCACGGCGCCTGCCTCGCCGACCGCGCCGCTGGAGGTGTCCCCGCAGTCGTCGGCCGCGATCTACTTCGCGCAGACCAAGCTCGGCACCCCGTACCTGTGGGGCGGTGAGGGCCTGCCCTCGCAGAGCGGGCGGTTCGACTGTTCGGGCCTGACCCAGGCCGCGTTCGCCAGTGTGGGCATCACCCTGCCCCGGGTGGCCAACGACCAGTGGTACGCCGGGCCGCACCCGTCGCGCGATCAGCTGCGGCCGGGCGACCTGGTGTTCTGGGCGACGGACCTGAGCGATCCGCGGAGCATCCACCACGTCGGGATCTACGTGGGCGGCGGGTACATGATCAACGCCCCGCACACCGGCGCGGTGATCCGCTACGACAAGATCGACACCCGGGAGTACATCGGCGCGACCCGGGTCACCTCGGACGGGGCCCAGGCGCTGCCGACCCGCAACAACGACGGCGCGGTCAACGCTCCGTCCCGCCCGGGCGGGACGGAGCCCACCGCCCCCGCGGGGAACCAGGGCGGCACCCAGGGCGGCACCCAGGGCCTCCCCCAGGGCGGCGCGCCGGGAAGCGCCCCGGCGACCCCCGCCCGGTCGGCCGTCGCCGCCCCGCCCGCACCGGCCGGGCCGGCTCCCGCCGGGGCGGGTCGGTAGGCGCGGTGGGGCCGGGACGGCGGGGAGCTGTGTGCGCGCTGTGGACGCTGAGTCAAGTTTCCATAACCGCGCGTTTCCGTGGAACGCTGTGTCCCGGTGATGACGTTGGGTCCGGTGGTCCCTCGTCAGCTTTCGGCGCCGGGCGGGCCCCGGCGGGAACGTACAGGTGCAGCGGACCAGAAGGAGGTGCGGCGTGTCGACGCCGCTTGCCGACACGACCAACCCCGACCTCGACCTGCTCTACGCCGTCAACGGTCTGGCCAAGCGCTCCCCGCAGTGGCTGGACCACCTGGTCTCGTGGATCGGCGAGTACGGCATCCTGATCGGCCTGGCGATGCTCGGCCTGGTGGCCTGGCTCCAGGCCAGACGGCGGCCGGACGCGCCGGTGGCGGTGGCCGGGCTGCTCTGGGTGCCGCTCTCGGTGGCCGTCGCCGAGCTGGCCAACCTGCCGATCGCCGCGATCGTGAACCGCCCGCGTCCCTTCGTCGACCATCCCGGGCTGCTGGTGCTGGTGGACGGCAAGGCCGGCACCCACTCCTTCGTCAGCGACCACTCGACCATGACCATGGGTGTCGCGGTGGCGCTGTTCCTGGTGAACCGCAGGCTGGGCTGGATCGCCGGCGGGCTGGCGCTCCTCCAGGGCTTCTGCCGGATGTTCATGGGCGTCCACTACCCGACCGACGTGATCGGCGGCTTCGCGCTCGCCGTCGCCGTGGTGCTGCTGCTGGCGCCGATCGCGATGGCGGTGCTGGTGCCGTTCTGCCACGCGCTGAGCCGCACGGCGGTCGCCCCGCTGATCCGGGCGCCCGAGCGCGGCGGTGCGGCCCGCGTCGGGGCCGGTCCGCGCGGCCGTCGCCGCGGGCGCGGGGCGGTGCGGGCCGGGGAGCAGCCGCCGGAGTCCGACCTCGCGGCCTGACGCCGTCTCCCGGGCCCGGCGCCGCGGAGGTGTCCAGGGCCCGGCGCCGCGGAGGTGTCCTGGGCCCGGTGGGATCAGTCCGGTCCGGCGCCGTTCTCGGCGAGGTGGTCGGCCCCCTCGCGGCGGGCCAGTTCGCGCGAGCGGCGGGCCGGGGAGTACCAGCCGCAGCTGCAGGTCGCGAAGGCGAAGGATCCGCGCTCGCCGACCGCGAGGCGGTGTTCGGGCATCCGGGCGGTGCCGGGTGCCGTCGGCAGCTCACTGTGCACGTGGTTCACGGTAGCGCCCGCACCGGCCCCCGTAACCCTTGGCCTCCCAACTCGTTTGCCCGGAAAGAGCTCTGCCCGCCCGGTGGTGGCCGGCAGGGCAGTCGGGCCCGAGGGGGTTGTCGCGAGGATGAAGATGACCGACCAGCAGCGCACCGGACGGTCGGCACGCCGTCCGGGTCCGCACCTGCGCTCGGCGGCCGGGGCCGCCCTGCTCGCCGCCGTCCTGGCGGCGGGGGCCGCCGGCTGCTCCGGCGGCCCCGTCGACGGCTCCTCCGACCAGCAGTCGGGTGCCTCCGACCAGCTCGCCGCGGACGCGCTGACGGCGGTGCGCAACGCCCCCGACATCACCGGGCGTACCGGCTCCGCGCACGCCGCGACCGAGCTGGTCACCGAGTCGACCGAGAAGAAGGCCTCGTTCAGCGGCACCGGCGGCTACGACTACGTCAAGCGGATCGGCCGGCTGGAAGTCCAGGTGCCGCCGGGTGCGGCGACCACCGGGAAGATCGTCGAGGTGGTCCTGCCGGGCACCGTCTACCTCCAGAACAGCGGAGCCAAGGTCCCCGCGGGCAAGTGGGTCAAGCTGGACGTGCGCCAGCTGCCGGACGGCAACCTGGTCAGCAGCGGGGCCACCGACCCGGCCTCGGCGGCGGGGGCGCTGCGCGGGGCGCAGAAGGCGGAGGCGGTGGGCACCGAGACCGTCGACGGGGTGACGCTGCACCACTTCCGGGGCACCCTGGACCTGGTGAAGGCGGCCGACGCGACGGGCGGCAGGGGCGGGGACGGCCTGCGGACGGGCGCGCAGACCTTCACCGTCAAGGAGGTCCCGTACGACGCCTGGCTGGACGACCAGGGCCGGCTGCGCAAGGTGGTCGAGGTGTTCGCCTTCGCCGGGGTGGCCGGGTCGAAGGAGCCCAAGGACCAGGTGAAGGTGACGTCGACGACCTCGCTGTCGGACTTCGGCAAGCCGGTGGAGGCGGCCGAGCCCTCGGCCTCGGACATCTACCGGATGAAGCCCACGGAGAGCCCGAAGTAGGGCTGGTCCGACACGCCCCGGGCCGCCGGGGCAGCGCTCCAGCGCCGGGGCGAGACGGGGTGCTGCCGGGGCGGGTGGCCGTCCGGGGAGCGACTGCCACCCGTTTCGGCGGCGCCGAGATGGCCCGTCCGTGCCATGTGGACGGGCCCCGAAGTGCCTAGGCTGGACTCCGGGTGGCTGCCGCCCGGGCTGGCGAGGCACTGAAGGGGTGGTGCAGGTGGTGTCGTCCACGGGCGGCCGCAGCGGCGGCCACGACGACGCGGCCCTCGACGAGATCGATCTGGCCGGCGAGCTGATGATCGCCGCGACGGCCAGCTCCGGCGACCGGCTGCCGACCGAGCGGATCGACGAGGTGCTGCTGGACCGGTCCGAACCCGGGCAGTGCGACCGGGAGGCCGACGACTAGCGGGCTCCGGGTGCGACGCGAACTCCGGGTGCGACGCGGGCCCGGACGCGACGCGGGCCCGGACGCGACGCGGGCCCGGACGCGACGCGGGCGGGCCCGCTCCGGGAGCGACGCGCCCCCGGAGCGAAGCGGTCGGCCCGGCGGCTCAGCTGCGCAGCAGACGGCTGATCGCGGCGGTGGCCTCCGCCACCTTGGCGTCCAGTTCGGCGCCGCCCTCCTCGGCGGCCGCGGCGACGCAGTGCCGCAGGTGCTCCTCCAGCAGGGAGAGCGCGAAGGACTGCAGCGCCTTGGTGCCGGCCGAGACCTGGGTGAGCACGTCGATGCAGTAGACGTCCTCGTCGACCATGCGCTGGAGGCCGCGGATCTGGCCCTCGATCCGGCGCAGCCGCTTGAGGTGGGCGTCCTTCTGCGCGCTGTAGCCGTGCGGGCCGTGATGCCCGGCCGGGGCCCGGCCGGCGGGCGGCTCGGTCCCCTGCGCGTGCTCCGGCTCGCTGCGCGCTTGCGTCGTGGTCATCGGCCCCGCCTTCGTCTCAGTGCCTGGTGGCTGCGTCGGCCACAAGTGTCCAACACCGGGGCCCTCCGTGGTGTTCCGACGGCCGTCCCGGCATGTGCCACGGGGGCGCTGGAGGGCGCTCCCGGCGGTTCACCCGTCTGAGCGGCGCCCCGTTCTCCGGTGCGCACGACGGGGACAATCCGGGCGAGGTTCCGTCAGACTGGGGCTCGCGTCCACGTGTGGTGGTGCGCCCGGATCAGCCGGTGCGGCGGCCGAACGGAAGGGGAGGTTCCGGCTCCTTCCCCGACACCCCGTTTGCGTGATTGCGTTCGGTTGCACCTAGCATCGTTCAGTCCCTACCCCGCACATCGGAGATTTCCGTGCGTTTTAGCCTGACCCCGAAGGAGACGAGCTTCTACGACATGTTCGCCGCCGCGGCGGAGAACCTTGTCGTCGGATCGAAGCTCCTTTTGGAGCTGCTGGGATCAGACGTGTCGGCCCGTGCGGAGATCGTCGAGCGCATGCGCGCCGCCGAGCACGCCGGGGACGACACCACCCATGCCGTCTTCCACCAACTGAACTCGTCCTTCATCACGCCCTTCGACCGCGAGGACATCTACAGCCTCGCCTCGTCGCTGGACGACATCATGGACTTCATGGAGGAAGCCGTCGACCTGGTCGTCCTCTACGACATCCAGACCCTGCCGAAGGGCGTCGAGCAGCAGATCGAGGTACTGGCGCGCGCCGCGGAGCTCACCGCCGAGGCGATGCCGAACCTGCGCAGCATGTCCAACCTCACCGAGTACTGGATCGAGGTCAACCGTCTGGAGAACCAGGCCGACCAGATCCACCGCAAGCTGCTCGCCCACCTGTTCTCCGGTCAGTACGACGCCATCGAGGTCCTCAAGCTCAAGCAGGTCGTGGACGTCCTTGAGGAGGCGGCGGACGCGTTCGAGCACGTCGCCAACACGGTGGAGACCATCGCCGTCAAGGAGTCCTGACCCCCGTGGACATGGCAGCACTCATCGCCGTCATCGGCGTTGCGTTCTTCTTCACGTACACCAACGGCTTCCACGACTCGGCGAACGCGATCGCCACGTCGGTCTCCACCCGGGCGCTCACCCCCCGGGCGGCGCTGGCGATGGCCGCGGTGATGAACCTGGCGGGCGCGTTCCTCGGCAGCGGCGTGGCGCACACCGTCTCCCAGGGGATCATCGAGACCCCCACCGGCAACCAGGGGATGGCGATCCTGTTCGCGGCCCTGGTCGGGGCGATCGCCTGGAACCTGGTCACCTGGTACTTCGGCCTCCCGTCCTCCTCCTCGCACGCGCTGTTCGGCGGCATGGTGGGCGCGGCGCTGGCCGGCGGCACCGAGGTGATCTGGAGCGGGGTCCTCGACAAGATCGTCATCCCGATGTTCGTCTCGCCGGTGGTCGGCCTGGTCGGCGGCTTCCTGGTGATGCTGGCGATCCTGTGGATCTTCCGCCGGGCCAACCCGCACCGGGCCAAGCGCAACTTCCGGGTCGCCCAGACCGCCTCGGCCGCCGCGATGGCCCTGGCGCACGGCCTCCAGGACGCCCAGAAGACCATGGGCATCGTGGTCATGGCACTGACCATCTCCGGCCACCAGTCCGGCAACGGCATTCCGGTCTGGGTGAAGATCTCCTGCGCGACGATGCTCTCGCTGGGCACCTACGCGGGCGGCTGGCGGATCATGCGGACGCTCGGCCGAAAGATCATCGAGCTGGACCCGCCGCAGGGCTTCGCCGCCGAGGCCACCTCCGCGACGGTCATGTACATCTCGTCGTTCGTCTTCAAGGCGCCGATCTCCACCACCCACGTGATCACCGCGGCGATCATGGGCGCGGGGGCCACCAAGCGGATCCGCGCGGTGCGCTGGGGCGTCGCGAAGAACATCGTGCTCGGCTGGTTCATCACGATGCCGGCGGCCGCCGTCGTCGCAGCGCTGATGTACTGGTTCGTCCACCTGTTCTGGGGCTGACGGCCCCGCAGGACGCACGAACGGACAGGGCCCGCCCCCACATCTCGGGGGCGGGCCCTTTTCCATGTCCCGCGGCGGCACCGCCATGCAGCACCGCGGGACAGCTCGCGATCCGTCACGCGTCCCGGCGCCTCGGCGCCGCCCGTGACGGGCTCCGGTCTAGCCGAAGCGGCCGGAGATGTAGTCCTCGGTGGCCTGGACCTGCGGGTTGGAGAAGATCCGCTGGGTGTCGTCCAGCTCGACCAGCTTGCCCGGCTGGCCGACGCCGGCCAGGTTGAAGAAGGCGGTGCGGTCGCTGACGCGGGCCGCCTGCTGCATGTTGTGGGTCACGATGACGATGGTGAACTGCTCCTTGAGCTCGCCGATCAGGTCCTCGATGGCGAGGGTGGAGATCGGGTCGAGCGCGGAGCAGGGCTCGTCCATCAGCAGGACCTGGGGCTCGACCGCGATGGCGCGGGCGATGCACAGGCGCTGCTGCTGACCGCCGGAGAGGCCGGCCCCCGGCTTGTTCAGCCGGTTGTGGACCTCCTTCCAGAGGTTGGCGCCCTTCAGCGAACGCTCCACCACCTCGTCCAGGACGGACTTCTTCTTCACGCCGGAGAGCCGCAGACCCGCGATCACGTTGTCGTAGATCGACATGGTCGGGAAGGGGTTCGGGCGCTGGAAGACCATGCCGACCGAGCGGCGCACGGCGACCGGGTCGACGTTGGAGGCGTAGAGGTTCTCGTCGTCCAGGAGGACCTTGCCCTCGACCCGGGCGCCCGGGATCACCTCGTGCATCCGGTTCAGGGTCCGGAGGAAGGTGGACTTGCCGCAGCCGGACGGGCCGATGAAGGCGGTCACCGAGCGGGGCTCGATGCTCATCGAGATGTCCTCGATGGCCTTGGTGGTGCCGTAGTAGGCCGACAGTCCGCTGACGTCGATGCGCTTGGCCATGATCGTTGCTTCTCTCGTCTGTCTCGTACGTCAGTCGGTCGCTCAGTGCCCGCCCTTGGGCGAGCGCCAGCGTGCGATGCCCCGGGCGACGAGGTTGAGCCCCATCACGAAGGCGATCAGCACCAGCGCCGCGCCCCAGGCACGGGCGTAGCCGAAGTCGTTGTTGACCTGCGAGTACTGGGTCCAGATGTACATCGGCAGGGACTGCTGCGGTCCGTCGAACGGGTTGTTGTTGATGTAGTCGGCGCCGAACACCAGCATCATCACCGGGGCGGTCTCGCCCGTGATGCGGGCGACCGCGAGCATCACACCGGTGGTGATGCCGCCGATCGCGGTAGGGAGGACGATCCGCAGGATGGTCTTCCACTTCGGCACGCCGAGCGCGTACGAGGCTTCGCGCAGCTCGTTCGGGACGAGCTTCAGCATCTCCTCGGTGGACCGGACCACGACCGGCATCATCAGGATCGCCAGCGCGAGGCTGCCCGAGAAGCCGGAGTAGCTGAAGCCCAGGGCGAGGTTCCAGAGCGAGAGGATGAACAGACCGGCGACGATCGACGGGATGCCCGTCATGACGTCGACGAAGAAGGTGACCGCCTTGGCGAGCGTGCCGCGGCCGTACTCGACCAGGTAGACGGCGGTCAGCAGCCCGATCGGGGCCGCGATCGCGGTGGCCAGGGCGACCTGCTCCAGGGTGCCGATCAGCGCGTGGTAGATGCCACCGCCGGGCCCGGACTGGATCACGCCCTTCATGGAGTGGCTCAGGAAGTTCCCGTCGACCACCCCGATGCCCTGCTGGACGGTGTAGAAGGTCAGGGCGACCAGGGGGACGACGGCCAGGATGAAGGCGACCCAGACCACCGAGGTGGCGAAGCGGTCCTTGGCCTGCCGGCGGCCCTCGACCCGGGCCGAGAGGACGTAGCTGATCAGGACGAAGAGCAGGGCCGAGATCAGGCCCCACTGGAGGTGGCTGGCCAGCCCGCCGGCCGCGCCGATCCCGCAGCCGAGGGCGATCGAGCCGACGGCCACGGCGGCCGGGGCCCACTTGGGCAGTCGGTTGGCGGTCAGCGGACGGCCGACCGGCCGGGCGTCCTCGATGACGGCGGTGACGGTCATGCGTTGGCCCCCGAGTACTCCTTGCGGCGGGCGATGATCAGTCGCGCGGCACCGTTCACCAGCAGGGTGATGACGAACAGGACGAGGCCGGAGGCCATCAGCGCGTTGCGGCCGTTGTCACCGGCCTCGGCGAACTTCAGCGCGATGTTCTGCGCGAAGGTGCCGCCGCCCGCGTCGAGGATGTGCAGCGACAGGACGTTGCTGGCGGAGAGCACCACCGCGACCGCGATGGTCTCGCCGAGCGCGCGGCCGAGGCCGAGCATCGAGGCCGAGATGATGCCGGGGCGGCCGAACGGCAGCACCGCGGTGCGGATCATCTCCCAGCGGGTCGCGCCGAGCGCGAGCGCCGCCTCCTCGTGCATCCGCGGCACCTGGCGGAACACCTCGCGGGAGACCGCGGTGATGATCGGCAGGACCATGATCGCCAGCAGGATGCCGACGGTGAACAGGTTGCGCGGGGTGCCGGTCCTGGTCTGGTCGAAGATGTACGTCCAACCCAGGTACTCGTTGAGCCAGCTGGTCAGGCCGTCCATGTGCGGGACCAGGAAGAGCGCGCCCCAGAGGCCGTAGACGATGCTGGGGACGGCGGCGAGCAGGTCGACCAGGTAGGCGAACGGCTGGGCGATCCTGCGCGGCGCGTAGTGCGAGATGAACAGCGCGATCCCGATGGCCACCGGGACGGCGATCGCCATCGCGATGACGGCACTGACGATGGTGCCGAAGGCCAGGACGGCGATGCCGAAGACGGGCTTCGGGGCGTCCGGCGTCCACTCGAAGCTGGTGAGGAAGTTGCCCTCGTTGGTGGTCAGGGCCAGGACCGACCGCCAGGTCAGGAACGCGGCGATGGCGGCCATGACGACCAGCAGGAGGATGCCCGAGCCCCGGGCGAGGTTCATGAAGATCTTGTCGCCGACCCGGCTGTCGCGCGGCCGGCGTTCCCTGCCTCGCGGGGCGGCAGGGGAGGATGAAGTCATTGGTCTACTCCGGTCTGGTGGTGCCGCCCCGGAAGGGGGACGGCACCATGGCGGCGGTGCCCCGGACGTGGTGCTGGGTGTGGTCCGTTCCGGTGGGGCGGCCCCGGCCCCCCTCGCTCACGGGGCCGCTCCACCGGGGGTCCTGTCGGGTCAGGCCAGGGTGGCGATGACGCCGTTGACCTTGTCGGTCACGGCCTTCGGCAGCGGGACGTAGCCCTTCTCGCCGATGGCCTTCTGACCCGCGTCGCTGGCGGTGTAGGTCAGGAAGGACTTCAGGGTGTCGAGGGTCTCGGCCTTGTTGCCCTTGTCGCAGACGATCTCGTAGGTGACCAGGACCAGCGGGTAGGAACCCTCTTCCTTGGTCGCGTAGTCGAGCTTCAGCGCGAGGTCGCTGCCGGTGCCGGCGGCCTGCGCCTTGGCGATCGTGGAGGCGGCGTTCTCGGCGGTGGCCTCGACCGGCTTGGCGGCGCCCGTGTTGATCGCGGCGCTCTTCAGGCTGTTGGTCTGGGCGTAGGCCAGCTCGACGTAGCTGATCGAGTTCTTGACCTGCTTCACCTGGGCCGAGACACCGGCGCTGCCGTTGGCCGACTGGCCGCCCTTGCCCGCCCAGGCCTTGCCGGCCGGGTAGGACCAGGCGCCGCCGCCGGCGGCGGCGAAGTACTTGGTCAGGTTCTCGGTGGTGCCGGCGTCGTCCGAGCGGTGGAAGGTCTGGATCTCGGTGTCCGGCAGCTTGGCGCCCGGGTTCAGGGCCGCGATCGCCGGGTCGTTCCACTTGGTGATCTGCGAGTCGAAGATCTTGGCGGAGGTCGGGCCGTCCAGGACCAGGTTGTCGACACCGTCGACGTTGTAGACCAGCGAGATCAGACCGCCGACCATCGGCAGGTCGATGCCCTGGCCGCCGGTGCAGACCGCCTTGGAGGCGTCGACCTCGGCCGGCTTCAGGGCCGAGTCGGAGCCGGCGAACTGGATCTTGCCCTGGTTGAACTGCTGGATGCCGGCACCGGAGCCGCCACCCTGGTAGTTGATGGTGCTGCCGGAGCAGGCGGCGGCGAAGCTGGTCTTCCAGACGTCCATCGCCGCGCCCTGCGCGGTCGAACCGGCGGCGATCAGCGAACCGGCCTTGCCACAGTTGATCGCGGCGGCGGGCGCGGCGGAACCGCCGGAGCCGCCGGACGCGGTCGTGTTGTTGTTGTTGTCCGACCCGCAGGCGGCGAGCGACAGCGAGCTGACGAGCGCCATGGCACCGATCGCGAGGGCCTTGGAGCGGCCGTTCCGCTGGAGCTTCACAGGGGTGTCCCTTTCTGTGGCATTGCCCTTGCGCGGGCCGTACGGCTACGGCGGCCCAGCACGGGTTTTGCTGTGGTCCGGGGCCCGTTCGGCCCTCCGGTGGTCCCGAAGTTAGGCCGGGTAAGTGACACGACAGCCGGTCGCAAGTGAACGGGGAGTGAACCTCGAACGGATGACAGGAAACTACGTCAGGTAGTAACGGTTGCGTCACGGCAAGGGCGCGGGAAGATCACTTCCACCGTTCCTTCACCGGTGCCGCCCCGGCCGCCCGCACCGGCTTCGCCCCCAGGAGTGCCAGCAGCGCGTCGATCAGCGACCGGTCGTGATCGTGGGTGAGCCGGGCCCGCGCCTTCCCGGCCGGCAGCCACTCCAGCCGGTCCACCTCCCGGTTGGGCCGGAAGGAACCGCTGGAGGGCACCGCCGCCCAGTAGCGGACCTCCTTGGGACGGCCCTGCACCCGGTAGTGCTGGGTGGGCAGCTCCGGGCCCAGCAGGCAGCGGAACCCGGTCTCCTCCCGGACCTCGCGCAGCGCCGCGTCGACCACGCCCTCACCGGCTTCGAGCTTGCCCTTCGGCAGGCTCCAGTCGTCGTACTTGGGCCGGTGGATCACCGCGATCCGCGGCCGTCCCAGCCGGCCGCTCTTCTTCGGCCGGCCCGGCAGCCACAGCACCGCGCCCGCCGCCAGCACCACCGGGGAGTGTCCCGCCCCGGTCACGGCCCCCGCCACCGCCCGGCCGGCGGGCGGGCGCTCGCCCACCTCAGACCGTCCCGGCCGCGGCGGAGTGCCCCCAGGCGTCGGTCGGGACGAGCTCCAGCCAGCCGTCCGGGCCGGGTGGCAGGTCGGGCCAGCGGAGGCCGACGGCGTACCGCGCGGACTCCACCTCCAGCCGCTGGTCGGCGTGCACCACCCCCAGCACGTACGCGGTCGCCGGGGTGATCCGCGGGGTGCGTGCCGCGGTGGCGGCGGTGACGGCGGCGTCCGCCGCCTCCTGCTGCCGGGCCAGCACCAGGTCCAGCCCGTCCAGCTCGGAGGAGGCGCGGCCGCACACCTCCAGCGCGTACCGGGCCCGCTTCACCAGGATCCGCATCCGGGCCCAGGGCGCGTCGTCGGCCGCCAGCGCGGTGTCCGCGTCGGTCGCCCCGCGGGACGCCGGCACCGTGCCCAGCCGGCGCAGCCCGTCCCCGCCGTACGGCGTCGCGGCCCGCCGCAGCGGCAGTTGCTGGGCGCCCGCGGTGAGCGCGGCGAAGGCGGCGGCGGCCTGCGGCAGCAGCACCGCGGGGGCCCGGCCGCCCGCCGACTCCAGCAGCGGGGCGTCGCCGACCAGCAGGGTCATCCGGTCCGCCAGCGCGTGCAGCCGGGCGGAGCGGAGCTCCTGGAGCACCGTGGAGTGCGCCCTGGTCCGGGCCAGGGTCAGCTGCCGGTCCAGCAGCGCCCGCGCCTTGGGGGCGCCCACGTGGCCGGCCAGCATGCCCGTCCCGTCCGGGTCGGTGCCGCTCAGCGAGTCCAGCGCGCCCAGCAGCCGGGCCGAGCGGCGGACGTAGCCGGGCTCCAGCGCCAGCAGGTTGAGCAGCCAGCGCAGCTCGGTGCGCGACTCCTGCGCCCAGGTCTGCTCGAAGACCGAGCCGAAGGTGTGCAGCAGCCCGCCGACCCGCCGGACGGCCCGCAGCAGGTCCGAGGTGCCGGCCGACGGGACGACCGAGGCCGTCCCGGGTCTGGCGCCGACCTCGCCCACCGCCAGCGGCAGCGCGCGCAGGAAGGCGCCGGCCTGGGCGGTGAGGTGGTGGGAAAGGATGTCCCCGGCGGTCGCTGTGGAGGCCGCCTGGGCCGTCATCGGCGCTTCGGTCATGGCGTGGTAGATCCCCGTTCCTCCGAGGTGCTCCCCCGGAGCTGGTGGCCGACCGCCGGGACAGGTCCCCTTGCCGTCCCGGCGGCTTCGCATCAGTGGACGCGTCAGCGCGAGGTCGCGGCCCGGCGGCGCTGGCGCGAGTCGATCAGCAGGTCCTGGACGTGTCGCAGCGGACGGCCCTCGACGTCCTGCGAGTGGCGGGTCCACGCGCCGTCCGGCCCCAGGTGCCAGGACTCGGTCTCGTCCGACACCCCGAGGTCGATCAGCCCGGACAGCTCGGCGCGGTGTGCCGGATCGGTGATCCGCATCAGCGCCTCGATCCGGCGGTCCAGGTTGCGGTGCATCATGTCGGCGCTGCCGATCCAGACCTCCGGATCGCCGTTGTTGCCGAACACGAAGATCCGGGAGTGCTCCAGGAAGCGGCCCAGGATGCTGCGGACCCGGATGTTCTCGCTCAGCCCCGGCACGCCCGGGCGGATCGCGCAGATCCCGCGCACCCAGACGTCCACCGGCACACCGGCCTGGGAGGCCCGGTACAGCGCGTCGATCAGGGCCTCGTCGACGATCGAGTTGACCTTGAGCTTCACGTAGGCCGGGCGGCCCGCCCGGTGGTGGGCGATCTCGTTGTGGATCCGTGAGACCAGCCCGTCGCGCAGGCCGCGCGGGGCGGTCAGCAGGCGGCGGTAGGACTCGCGGCGCGAGTAGCCGGAGAGCCGGTTGAACAGGTCCGAGAGGTCCGCGCCGACCTGCGGGTCGGAGGTGAGCAGGCCGAGGTCCTCGTACAGCCGGGCCGTCTTCGGGTGGTAGTTGCCGGTGCCGACGTGCGAGTAGCGGCGCAGGGTGTCGCCCTCCTGCCGGACCACCAGCGAGAGCTTGCAGTGCGTCTTCAGCCCGACCAGGCCGTACACCACGTGACAGCCGGCCTCCTCCAGCTTGCGGGCCCACTTGATGTTGGCCTGCTCGTCGAAGCGCGCCTTGATCTCCACCAGCACCAGCACCTGCTTGCCGGACTCGGCCGCGTCGATCAGCGCGTCGACGATCGGCGAGTCGCCGGAGGTGCGGTACAGGGTCTGCTTGATCGCCAGCACGTCCGGGTCCCCGGCGGCCTGCTCCAGGAAGGCCTGCACCGAGGTGGAGAAGCTGTCGTAGGGGTGGTGCAGCAGGACGTCGCGCTCGCGCATCGCGGCGAAGATGTCCGGCTGGGAGGCCGACTCGACGTCGGTCAGCCCCCGGGCCGTGCCGGCCACGAACTTCGGGTACTTGAGCTCCGGGCGGTCCAGTTCGGCGATCCCGAACAGCCCGGTCAGGTCCAGCGGTCCGGGCAGCGGGAAGACCTCCGCCTCGGTGATGTTCAGCTCCCGCACCAGCAGGTCCAGGATGTACGGGTCGATCGACTCCTCGACCTCCAGCCGGACCGGCGGGCCGAAGCGCCGCCGCATCAGCTCCTTCTCCAGGGCCTTGAGGATGTTCTCGGTGTCGTCCTCCTCCACCTCCAGGTCCTCGTTGCGGGTGACGCGGAAGGCGTGGTGGGCCAGCACCTCCATCCCCGGGAAGAGCTCCTCCAGGTGGGCGCCCATGACGTCCTCCAGCGGGACGTACCGCTGGGGCGAGGCCTCCAGGAAGCGCGCCAGCGACTGCGGCACCTTGACGCGCGCGAAGTGCTTGTGGCCGGACACCGGGTTGCGCACCACGACGGCCAGGTTGAGCGAGAGTCCCGATATGTACGGGAAGGGGTGCGCCGGGTCGACGGCCAGCGGGGTCAGGACGGGAAAGATCTTCTGCCGGAACAGCGTGTGCAGCCGGGCCTGTTCCTTCTCCGCCAGCTCCGACCAGCGGACCACCTCGATGCCCTCGCCGGCGAGGTCCGGCAGCACCTCCTGCTGGAAGGCGGCGGCGTGGCGCGCCATCAGCTCGCGCGAGCGGGTCCAGATCAGGTCCAGCACCTCGCGCGGCTGGAGGCCGGACGCACTGCGCTGGGCGACTCCGGTGGCGATCCGGCGCTTGAGGCCGGCCACCCGGACCATGAAGAACTCGTCCAGGTTGCTCGCGAAGATCGCCAGGAACTTCGCCCGCTCCAGCAACGGGATGCCCGGGTCCTCGGCCAGTTCCAGGACCCGTTCGTTGAACGCCAGCCAACTGCGCTCGCGGTCCAGGAAGCGGCCCTGCGGCAGTGCTTCGAACTCCTCCTCGTCCGTGGCCGGCAGCTCCGGCGGAATACCCAGCGCGCCGGACATCCGGGCCGTAGGTGACAGCGGGGCAGAGACGGGGCGGGGGATGCTCATGGGCTCCAGCTCCTCCAGCAGCAGGACGGCGTCCGGACGCGAATGGCTCTGCGGGCCGTCGCCCTCGCCCCGGGCCGGACCCGGGGACAGCACCCACCCTCCCGGTGCGGTCCGTACAGGACCGGCCGGTGCGTGGCGGTCGACTCTGCACGAGCGAGACACTACGGACTTCATCCTGTGATCTTCGCGGCAGCAATTGAATCCACGGTAAACACCGCATGGCCAGGAGGAAAGCTGAGTCGGTCGGAGCAAGGGGCGTCGCCGTCCCGTCCCTCGCCCGCGACCGCTCGCGGGGCCGTCCCGGCCGCGTTCGACGCCGCCGGGGGACCGGGGAGTCCGGTGCGCGGATGCCCGGGACCGGCTAGGCCGACCGGTTCGTCCGGTACTGGGCTCGGTACATGAGGTCCACCTCGTGAACGGCGAATCCCAATCGTTCATATACCCGCACGGCGGCCGGATTGTCGGCGTCGACGTAGAGAAGCACGGTGTCCAGTCCGCGCTCCCCGGTGCCGGTGCCGGTCAGGTGGCGCAGGCCCGCCGCGGTCAGCGCACGGCCGAGACCGCTGCCCTGCTCGGCCGGGTCCACCCCGACCACGTACACCTCGCCGAGCTCGGGCTCGGTGGCGGTGGCCGGGTGCACCTTGGTCCAGTGGAAGCCGACCACCCTGCCGTCGCGGGTCGCGAGGAAGAAACCGGCCGGGTCGAACCACGGCTCGGCGATCCGCTCGGCCAGGTCCTGCCCGGTCCAGGCGCCCTGCTCGGGGTGGTGGGCGAAGGCCAGGGCGTTCAGCCGCAGCCACTCGGCGTCGTCCTCCCCCGGGCGGAAGGTCCGGAGCTCGATGCCCTCGGGAACGGCCACCTCCTCGGTCTGCCGGCCGGTGCGGCGCATCTGCCGCAGCTCGCGGACCAGCTCGGCGCCGTACGCCCCGGCCAGGTGGCGGGCCGCCGGGTGGCCGCCGTGCACCCAGAAGTCCACCGCGTCGCGCCCCGCCCGGTGGGCCTGCTCCAGGACCGCGTCCACCAGCGGGCGGGCCAGGCCGCGACCGCGGGCGGCCGGGTCGACCACCAGCTCGGCGGCGGGGTTGGCCGTCGGGTTCTCCGGCACCTCGAGCTGGCCGTAGCCGAGGACGGCGTCGCGCCCGGTCCCGGATTCGATCTTGGTGTCCGTGTCCGTGTCGGTCCCGGTCTCGACGAGGTGGATCACACCCGGCCGCGGGATCTCCGCGTTCCGCAACCGAAGCCGGCCCTGCTCGGACACGGCAGCACGGCCGTCCACCGCCTGGGCCGCCGCCAGAACACGCAGGGAACCGTCGCGCTGCTCGGGCCGGAGCACATCGTCCGCAATGACCGCTGTCTGATCGTCCATGCCCAGACGATACGTCACCGGAAACGCGAAAAACCCCTGATCCGAGTGGATCAGGGGTTCTTCTGAATAATTGTTCGGCGGCGTCCTACTCTCCCACAGGGTCCCCCCTGCAGTACCATCGGCGCTGTAAGGCTTAGCTTCCGGGTTC
>NZ_JBHXEM010000065.1:0-47660 GCF_042724755.1 Kitasatospora sp. NPDC127067
TTCGGACCGCCTTCCAGCGGACCCTCCGGGCTTCGTTCTTTCGTGTTTCCAGCTTATCAGATGTTTTCCGCTCCGTTTTCCGGAGTTTCATTCATCCAATTTCCCGAACTGGCCGAGTCCGCTTTTCGCGACGTCCCCCACATTAGCTCATTCCGAGTGCTACCCGAAATTCACGCTCACTCGGTCGGCGGGAATGCCAAGAAGCCCATTTTCATGGGGATCAGAGTGAGAGTGGGTCTTGCTGAGTGGGATGGCCGCTCCAGCGACTCGTTCAACACTAGGCCACCTGGAGGACATCGTCAAACGTCGAGGGCCGGATCTGTCCAGATCCGGCCCTCGGGGCTCAAAGACGCAGCTCAGGGCAGGTGTGTTTTCAGCCAGGCTTCAACCGGCCGATCCGTCGCCGTCAGCCGGCAACGACCAGCTCCGCCGCCGCCAGGTTGCGCTTTCCGCGCCGCAGCACGAGCCAGCGGCCGTGCAGCAGGTCGGCCTCGGTCGGCACGGCCTCCTCGTCCGTCACCTTGACGTTGTTGAGGTAGGCACCGCCTTCCTTGATCGTCCGGCGGGCGGCCGAGCGGCTCGGCGACAGACCGACGGCGACCAGCAGGTCGACCACCGTCTGGAGCTCGGACACCTCGGCCTTCGGGACCTCGGCCAGGGCGGCGGCCAGGGTCGGGGCCTCCAGATCGGCAAGGTCGCCCTGGCCGAACAGCGCCTTGGACGCGGCGACCGCGCGCTCGTACTGCTCGGCGCCGTGCACCAGCGTGGTGAGCTCCTCGGCGAGGGCGCGCTGGGCGAGACGGGCGGCGGGGCGCTCGGTGGTCTCGCGCTCCAGTTCCTCGATCTCCTCCTTCGAGCGGAAGCTGAAGATCCGCAGGAAGTTGGGGACGTCCCGGTCGTCCGCGTTCAACCAGAACTGGTAGAAGGCGTACGGGGTGGTCAGCTCGGGGTCGAGCCAGACCGTACCGGACTCGGTCTTGCCGAACTTGGTGCCGTCGGCCTTGACGATCAGCGGCGTGGCCAGCGCGTGGACGGACTTGCCGTCGGCCTTGCGGATCAGATCCGTGCCGGCGGTCAGGTTGCCCCACTGGTCGCTGCCGCCGGTCTGCAGGGCGCAGCCGTAGCGGCGGTTCAGCTCCAGGTAGTCCATGCCCTGGAGGATCTGGTAGCTGAACTCGGTGTAGCTGATGCCCGCGTCGGAGTTGAGCCGCCGGGCGACGGCCTCCTTGGCGATCATGTTGTTGACCCGGAAGTACTTGCCCACGTCGCGCAGCAGGCTGATCGCCGACATCCCGGACGTCCAGTCCAGGTTGTTGACCATGCGCGCCGCGTACGGGCCCTCGAAGTCGAGGAAGCGCGAGATCTGGCCGCGCAGGCGCTCGACCCAGCCGGCCACCGTCTCGGGGTCGTTGAGCACGCGCTCAGCGGTGGGCTTCGGGTCGCCGATCAGGCCCGTGGCGCCGCCGACCAGGCCGAGCGGGAGGTTCCCCGCCTGCTGGATGCGGCGCATGGTGAGGATCTGCACCAGGTTGCCGAGGTGCAGGCTGGGGGCCGTCGGATCGAAGCCGCAATAGAACGTGACCGGGCCGTCCGCGAACGCCTTGCGCAGTGCGTCCTCGTCAGTGGACAGGGCGATCAGCCCACGCCACTGCAGCTCGTCGACGATGTCCGTCACGGTCACGCTTCTCCTTCGATCGGGCGTCCGCCCAGTGCTGGCCCGGTTCGGTCGGGCCCCGGGTCGGTACGACTCCAGCCTGATAGAGCCTACGCGGTTCCGGCCAGCGAGTTTCCCCGAGGCACCCCATCAAGCTGGGCGGCCCGCTCTCCCGGTCCCTCCCCCGATACCGGAAATTCCGTTGTTCGACGGCTGTGGGCCCATTCAGAGTGGTTCCACCGCCGTGCGGCGGCAGTGACGTGTGTGGAGACGGTCGTGCCGCCGTGGCACGCCCGCGGGAAGGGTGTGCCGAGTGCGCAACACGCTGGTTCTGAACGCGAGCTACGAGCCCCTGACGACGGTGTCGCTCCAGCGCGCCGTCGTCCTGGTGCTCCAGGACAAGGCGGTGGTGGAGCAGGCGCATCCGCTGCGCTCGATCCGGGGAACGGGCGTGGCCGTCCCGGTGCCACGGGTGATCAGACTGCAACGGTACGTACGGGTGCCGTTCCGACAACAGGCTCCGTGGTCACGGCGGGGTGTCCTGGCCCGGGACCAGCACCTGTGCGCGTACTGCGGCCGGCGCGCCACCACGGTGGACCACCTCCAGCCCAGGTCGCGCGGTGGTGCCGACAGCTGGATGAACACCGTCGCCGCGTGCGCGGAGGACAACCAGCGCAAGGCGGACCGCACACCGGAGCAGGCCGGGATGAAGCTGCTGCGGCGGCCGTTCGAGCCGACGCCGCAGGCCAGTCTGATGCTGGCGCTCGGTCTGCGCAGCTCGGAGGTCCGGGACCTCGCCGACTGGCTGCCGGCCGTACCGGGCCGGCCGGTCTCCGCGGCGTGAGGCGGATTCCGGGAGACGGTTCGCGGGAGGCTGCTCGCGGGAGGCGGTTCCGGGGAACGGGAGCGCTCTCGACGTTCTCGACGTTCTCGACGTTCTCGAGCTGAGGACACTCTCAGTGCTCGGACGGCGGCGGGTGGGGCGGCGCGCCGGCGTGGTGCGGGGCGGAAGGCCTCAGTCCTTCGCCTGGTACCCCGCCGCCGTGCCGTAGTTGGTCGAGTGCTCGGGCACCACGACCACCTGTCCGCCGCCGATCAGCACTCGTCCGGAGATCAGCAGTGAACCGGTGCCGACCGGGAAGTTGCCGCCGGTCGCCTCCTGACCGCCCGCCAGCGGGAACCTGCTGAGACGGGCGGGCTGGTCACGGCGTTCGTCGGCGGCGAGCACCAGCGATCCGCCGTCGATGCCGACCGCCCGGACGGCACCCTTCGCGGCGCTCGGCACCTTCCAGCGCTGCTTGCCGGTGTCCAGGTCGTAGCCGACCGCGGCCACCGGCCCGCCGCCGTTCGGCGGTTCCAGGGTGGTGACCATCGTGCGGCCCTCGAAGTAGACGCCAGGAGTGGCCGAAAACGTACCGTGGGCGACGTCCAGCCGGCCGCCGTCGACGGCCACCGGGATCTCGGCGGCCGGGTCGCCGCCCGCGCCCCAGGCGAACACCCGGTCGTCCTCGGGCTTCCCGCCGGTCGTGAGGACCACAGACGGCTCGGCGGACAACACCGTCACCGTCTTCGGCTGGTTGTTCAGGCCCCGCCACCAGCCGACCTTGCCGTCCGCGATGTTCAGCGCGACGGCCTGGTCGGCGGGGGTCGAATCGGCGCAGGAGGAGGCGACGAGCACGGTCTTTCCGCTGACGCCACCGGACAGGGTGCAGAACTTGCCCTGGCCGGTGTACTGCCAGATGTCTTTCCCGTCGGCCGACTCCCAGGCCAGCGCCCGGTCGTCGCCGACGGCCACCACCTTGTCCTCGGTGACACCGACCCGCGCCGAGTAGGCGCCCTTCGTGTCCGAGAGGGTTTTGGTCCACGCGGTCCTGCCGGTCTTGGTGTCCACGGCGGACACCAGCGTGCAGGGACTCTTCGGATCGGCCTGCGGACGGAACAGCGCCGCGCCCAGGCCCGCCTGGTTCACTCCCGCCGACAGCCCGCACGGGACGGCCCCGGCGGCCGGCGGCTCCACCGACCAGGTCGGCTTGCCGCCCGCCCGGTCGTACGCGCGGACACCGGAGCCGTCGGCCCGGACCACCGCGTCGGCCAGCAGCCAGCTGCCGATCAGCGTGTCGTCGCCCCCGGCCGGACCGGCCACGGCAGGCTGCGCGGCCCAGGCCCTGGTGTGCGCCACCGCGAAGCCCGGCTCACCGCCGCTGCTCGCCGCCGCGCTGCCACCGCCCTCGGTCCCGACCATCAGCCCCGCCGCCACCAGCACTCCCAGCGCGGCCACCCCGGCACCGGTCCGCACCAGCAGGGCCTTGCGGCTGGGCACGTGATCCCCTGCCAGCACTGCGTCGGCGGCCTTCCGTGCCTTGGCAGAGAGCGAAGAGGCCGTGCCCGTGCCCGCGCCGGCACGGGCACCGGAGCCACGGCCGGCACCTCGGCGCGCGGAGGCCCGCGACGGCGAGGCGGGCTCGGCCTGCGACTCGGGGGCCTGCGCCGTAGAAGTCTCCGCGGACTGCGCCGGGACGGTCACGGGCACCTGCCCGGCCTCTTCGAGGTGCACGTAGCCGTCCGCCGAGTACTCCGCCCCGGCCGGGACGTACAAGCCCTCCCCGGCGGGCTGCCGCGGGGCGGCGTACGGTGCGGCGGCCTGATGCGGCTGCGCGTGGTCCGGGTACTGCGGATACGGCTGGTACTGCTCCTGAACGCCGTAGTGGCCCTGATCCTGGCCCTGGACGTAGCCGCCCTCGACATAGCCGGTACGACCGTATCCACTGTGGTCGTAACCGCTCTGGTCATAGCCGGCCTGGTCATGACCGGCCTGGCCGTAGCTGATCTCGTAGCCGGTGTGCCCGTAGACGCCTTGGCCGAGCTGCGGCTGCTGCCCGTACTCGGCCGAGCCGTAACCCGCCTGCTGCTGCGGCTGCCACTGCGACGGCTGCTCCGGCGTCTGCTGCTGCTCGGAGTACCCGCCGTGCCCGCTGTGCCCGCCGTTCTGCCAGTCCGAGTGGCCCTCGGACGGCCACGGCTGTTGGGGGTGGGCGTCTCCGAAGGGCTCCTGCGCCATCCGTTCCGTCCCTCCCGAGCCATCTGCCTGCCGATGCGGCAGTCAGCATCTCACGCCCACCCGGAGAGGCGGCCCGGGCCCTCGGTCGGACGGGCCCGGGCTCCTCGGCCGTGCCGCGTCAGGCCGCCGACTCGACGCGCAGGGCCTCGTCGATCCGGGCGGCGAGGGTGAAGTCCAGCCCGGTGAGGCCGCCGGCGCTGTGGGTGGACAGGACGAAGCGCAGCGATCGCCAGCGGATGTCGATGTCGGGGTGGTGGTCGAGCGCCTCGGCCTGCTCGGCGACGGAGACGACCACCCGGATCGCCGCCGGGAAGTCCGGCGCGTCGGCGGTACGGGCGATGCTGTCGCCCTCCCGCTTCCATTGGGGCAGCGCCGCCAGGGCTGCCGTGATCTCGTCCTCGTTCAGCCGCGCCCTGCTGCTCATCGCCGCACTCCTGGTGGGTCGTCCGTTAGGTCGTCACTCCGGGGCCGGGGAGCTCCGGGGCCGGGATTCCGGGCCGTTCAGGCGCCCGGGAACCGGTGTCAGGCGGCCTTCCGGCGCGGACGGGCCACCAGCTCGCCGCCGCAGTTGGGGCAGGTGGCGGCCATGGCCTCGGTGCAGTCCGGGCAGAAGGTGCACTCGTAGGAACATATCGAGGCGCGGCCGTCCGCGGTCAGCGACACCGCGCAGCGCTCGCAGCTCTCACGCATCTCCAGGGCCATGGCGTACTCCTCCGACCTGCATACGGTCTGACGGTCGTTCAACTCAACAGCAGCTTGGTGACGGCCACGAGGCCGACCACCACGATGACAACGCGCAGCGCGGTCGGCGGGAGACGACGGCCGACCTTGGCCCCGAGCAGACCGCCGACCAGCGAACCCACCGCGATCAGACCGGCGGCGGCCCAGTTCACGGTCGAGGTGAAGAGGAAGAAGAGCGCGGCGACCGCGTTCACGATCAGCGCCAGGGCGTTCTTCACCGCGTTGATCCGCTGGAACTCCTCCTGGAGCAGCATGCCCATCAGCGCCATCAGCAGCACGCCCTGCGCGGCACCGAAGTAGCCGCCGTAGATGCCGGTCAGGAACACCCCGACCAGCAGTACCGGGCTGCCGTCCGGATCGCCGCCGGGGCGGCGGCGGGCGGCGACGGCTTTGGCCACCCGGGGCTGGATCACCACCAGCACGAGCGCCAGCAGGATAAGCGCCGGGACGATCGCGTCGAAGGCCCCGCTCGGCAGCTTGATCAGCAGCAGCGCGCCGAGCAGCCCGCCGAGCAGGGAGGCGGTGCCCATGCGCAGCACGCGGCGCCCCTGGTCGGCCAGTTCGCGGCGGTACCCGATCACCCCGCTGAGCGAGCCGGGGACCAGGCCGAAGGAGTTGGAGACATTGGCGGTGACCGGTGGGATGCCGACGGCGAGCAGGACCGGGAAGGTGATCAGCGTGCCGGAGCCGACGATCACGTTGATCATCCCGGCGCCGACGCCGGCCACCAGGACGGCGATCGACTCCCAGAGCGTCATGGGTCACCTCTCCTCTCGGTCCTGTCCGAGGGGATCATGCCGGACGGCCCCGCGGGCCGACCAGACCCGCCCACGATTCGGGACGCACGCCACAGTGCCGGGTACGTGTGCTTCGGCACCGTGAAAGGCCGAGGGCCCGCCACCTCTCGGCAGCGGGCCCTCGGCGAAGCACGGTTCGGCCGATCACTCCGGGTCGATCTTCGGATAATCCCGGGCCGGGTCCACCCGGGGACGGGCGGCGCCCTTCTCGGTGTCCACCGGCCGGGGGCCGGACGCCGGGTCCAACGGCACCTGGGTGGCGGCCGGGACCGTCTGCGGGACACTGGGCGCCGCGACCGCGCCGCCGTTCACCCCGCCGTTGCCGGTCAGGCCGGTGAAGGCACCGCCGAGGCCCTTGAGCGCGTCGCCGACCTCGCTGGGGATGATCCAGAGCTTGTTGGAGTCGCCCTTGGCCAGCTCGGGCAGGGTCTGGAGGTACTGGTAGGCGAGCAGCTTCTGGTCGGCGTCGCCGTCGTGGATGGCCTCGAAGACCGTCCGGATCGCGGCCGCCTCACCGTCCGCGCGCAGGACCGCGGCCTGCGCCTCACCCTCCGCCTTGAGCACCTCGGCCTGCTTCTCACCCTCGGCCTTGAGGATCTGGGCCTGGCGCTGGCCCTCGGCGGTGAGGATCGCGGCGCGCTTGTCCCGGTCGGCACGCATCTGCTTCTCCATCGAGTCCTGGATGGAGGTCGGCGGCTCGATCGCCTTCAGCTCGACACGGTTGACCCGGATGCCCCACTTGCCGGTGGCCTCGTCCAGGACACCGCGCAGGCCGGCGTTGATGACCTCTCGCGAGGTCAGCGTGGACTCCAGGTCCATCGAGCCGATGATGTTGCGCAGCGTGGTGACGGTCAGCTGCTCGATCGCCTGGATGTAGCTGGCGACCTCGTACGTCGCGGCGCGGGGGTCGGTCACCTGGTAGTAGATGACGGTGTCGATGTTGACGACCAGGTTGTCCTGGGTGATCACCGGCTGCGGCGGGAACGGCACGACCTGTTCGCGCAGGTCGATCCGGTTGCGGACGCGGTCGATGAACGGGACGACGATGTTCAGCCCTGCGTTGAGCGTCCGGGTGTAGCGGCCGAAGCGCTCCACGATCGCGGCGCTGGCCTGCGGGATGACCTGGATCGTCTTGATCAGCGCGATGAAGGCCACCACGACCAGGACGACCAAAACGATAAGGACGGGTTCCACGGACTCTCCCCTAGACGACCAGGGCGGTCGCGCCCTGGATTTCGACGACGTCGACCTGCTGTCCAGGCTGGTACACCTGGCCCGGGTGAAGCGCACGGGCCGACCAGATCTCACCGTTCAACTTGATCCGCCCGCCCTCCCCGTCGACGGTTTCCGCGACGACCGCGGTGGCGCCCTGGAGCGCCTCGATGCCCATCTTGACCTGCGGGCCCTTCTGAAGCTGCCGGTAGGCGATCGGGCGGACGAAGACCACCAGTGCGACCGAGACGACGACGAAGGTCAGGGTCTCGGCGACCACTCCTCCGCCCAGCGCGGCCACGACGGCGGCGGCCAGCGCCCCGACCGCGAACATGGCGAACTCCGGCATCGCGGTGAGCACCAACGGTATGCCGAGCCCTGCGGCGGCCAGGAGCCACCAGATCCAGCTGTCCACACGTCCATCCTAGGGAGCGAAGGCCTTCGAAGCGGACAGTTCCCGCAGGTCGAGGGGCGGAAACCGGTCGCGCGTGCGACCGGTTTCCGACGGCCTTCCGGATGAGCGGACGAAGGGGCCTCAGCCCAGCGGCAGACCCTGGGCCGACCAGCGGTCTCCGTGCCGCTCCAGGGTGAGCGGCAGGCCGAAGCACTTGGAGAGATTACGGGCAGTCAGCTCGGTGTCGATCGGGCCGGCCGTGAGCACCTTCCCCTGTCGGATCATCAGGACGTGGGTGAAGCCCGGCGCGATCTCCTC
Organism: Kitasatospora sp. NPDC127067; assembly: GCF_042724755.1. NCBI lineage: Bacteria > Bacillati > Actinomycetota > Actinomycetes > Kitasatosporales > Streptomycetaceae > Kitasatospora > Kitasatospora sp. NPDC127067. Next base: position 8,175 of record NZ_JBHXEM010000065.1, read on the forward strand.
GACGTGGTGGGTGACCATCGCCATTGCCGGGGCGAACTCGTCCTGGGCGAGCGCGCCGAGCCGGCGGACCAGGTCCTCGCGGCCACCGAGGTCGAGGCCGGCCGCAGGCTCGTCGAGCAGCAGCAGCTCGGGGTCGGTCATCAGGGCGCGGGCGATCAGGGTGCGCTTGCGCTCGCCCTCGGAGAGGGTGCCGAACTTGCGGTCGGTGAGATTGGCCATGCCGAGGCGGTCGAGCAGGGCAAGGGCGCGGACCTCGTCCGACTGCTCGTAGGTCTCCTGCCAGCTGACCGTCATGCCGTACGCGGCGGTGAGGACGGTCTGGAGCACGGTCTGCTCGGCCGGCAGCTTGTCGAACATGGCGGCGCCGGCCAGGCCGATCCGGGAACGCAGCTCGAAGACGTCGATCTCGCCGAGCTTCTCACCCAGCACCGTGACCTTGCCCGAGGTCGGGAACAGGTACGAGGAGGCGATCTGCAACAGCGTGGTCTTGCCGGCGCCGTTCGGGCCCAGGATGACCCAACGCTCGCCCTCGGAGATGGACCACGAGACCTGGTCGACCAGCGCGCGCCCCTCCCGGACCACGGATACGTCCACCAGCTCCAGCACGTCGCTCATGCCTACGCCTTCCCCAAAAAACAAGATTCTCGGCCGTCGGTGCGGGCGGCGAGCCTACTCCGGCAGCCGGTGGGCACGGGGTGGGTGCGCCGCACACGCATGGGCAAACCTACGCCACGCGGATGACCGCCGATTCCGTAGGCTGGCCGGATGCTCGTGACTCCTGCCGACAATCCGTACGAAGAGCCCCGTTCGGGGCGGCTCACCGCATGGGGCAACGCGTTGCTGGCGGGCCTGGTGCCGCCGGACGACGCCGCCATGGCCGTCCTGGGCCGGGACGAGATCCACCGGGTCACCGGGCTGCCCGGCGACGAGCCCGGCGAGCAGCACGGGCTGACCTGGGCGCTGGGGCGGCTGCGGGTGCTCGGCGTGAAGGGTCTGCGTCTCGCGCTGCCCTCAGCCGGGCATCCGCTCGGGCTGACCGGTCCGAAGGCCTTCAACGAGCAGGCCATGAGTGCGGGCGAGGCCGTCCTGGCCGTGGGCGCACCACTCGGGCTGGTGCCGGAGGTGGAGGTGTACGGCCCGGCCGGCGACCGCTCGGCCACCGTGCTGTGGCGTTGTTCCGAGGTCAACGACACACCTCCGGCAGACGTGCCGTCGCTCCACGAGGCCGAACGTGAACTGGCCGACGGGCTGCGGGAGGCGACCGTCATGCTCGCCCGCCTCGACGTGGCCGGCGCCGGACCTGAGGCCTTGCGCGCCCTGGATGCCTACCGCCGCCGTGGCCACAGCGAGCTGCTCGCTCCCGGGTACCCGCCCCGGGCTGTCCGTGTCCTGGAGTCGGCCCGCCAGGTGTCCGCCCTGCTCTCCATCGCCTCCGGCGGCCACGGCGCTGCCGTCAGCGCCTCCGAGATGGCGGCCCGCCAATCCGCTCTGGCCCCGCTGCGGCGCACCGCCCGGCGCGCCCAGGTCGCCGCCTACAACGCCCTCGTGGACGAGCGAGACGATCGCTGAGAGGTGCTGGGCCCCGGAGTCGGCGGTGGCGAGCGCGATCACCTCGGCGCGCTCGTATCTGCCGTCGGGCCCGGCGGCCAGGCCTCCCTGCGCCGTCGTGGCCACCAGCCGGCACCGGGGCCACCCCAGGACTTCGGCTGCCTCCTCCGCCGAGTAGCTCTCCGCGAGTCTCCGTTCCAGCGCCTCGGCCGCGGCCCGTGCCGTGGCCGCAGCCTTGTGCATGCGCTCCGTGACAGTCTGCTGCACCACGGCATACGGGACGGCGGCCAAGGCCTCCCGGCTGTAGGTCGGCCAGCCCCGGTATCCGCCGCAGGGGCGTAGCTCTCCTGCGGCGGCGAGCCGCCTGATGTCCTCGGCGATCACCAGCAGACCTGTGGTGTGGCCCAACACCGTGGCCGCCTTGGCCGCCCCCACGGGCGGCACGGCGCCGAGCGTGAGGATGATCTCCTCGGTGCGGGCCTTCAGCTGTACCTCGACGAGCGCCGACCAGGTGCCGTTGTCGTGGTCCGGCTCGGGGATCAGTTCACGTTCCCGTGCCAGGTTGAACTGCCAACGCCGCATCCGCAGTCGGCGTCTCAGCAGCTCCGGCCCGTAGGCCTCCCGGTCTCGGGCTGTCTCCCGGGCCAACCTCGCTCTGCGCTCGACGGCCTCTGCTGCACGATTCTCTGCCCTCGCCACCTGGCATCCGGACAAGGGCCGTCCTGGCGCTCGCCCTCGACCCCCGCCCTCGACAGTTGACTGCGACCCAGGCCCGGACATCGGAGACTCGTCGAACAGGCGGCATGTCACCTCAAGCTCATGGGCCAGCACGACAGGCCCGCACTGATTGCGCATCGCGTTCATCCGGCCCTCCCTCGGGATCGGTGTCGGCGATCAGCCTGGCACAGCCGAATGGCGATGGATCACCTGAATTCGGGCTAACCCTGCCGAACGGCACATGCTGGACCACCGTTTGACGCCCTGCCTGGCCGAGAACCTGCCGATCGGCACGGCGCCCGCGCCAGTACGTCGCGCCTCCGGCGCGCTACCCCTCTCGGGCCTCGCCGTGACGAACGGCCCAGAGTGCCGCCTGGGTGCGGTCGGCCAGGTCCAACTTCATGAGGATGTTGGACACATGGGTCTTCACCGTCTTCTCCGAGAGGTGCAGACTGCGGGCGATCTCCCGGTTGGAGCGGCCATCGGCGATGTGTCCGAGCACTTCGCGCTCGCGCTCGGTGAGCGTGCCACCTCGACCCTGCGGAACGCGCGGGCCGTCGTCGGCGAGCAGGGCCTCGGCCAGTTCGGGCTGGAGCAGAACGTGACCGGCGTGCACCGACCGAATCGCCCCGGCCAGCGCCTCCGGGTCCACGTCCTTGTACACGTAACCGGCCGCACCGGCCCGCAGCGCGGGAACCATCGTGCGGTGCTCGGTGAAGCTGGTGACGATCAGGATCCGGGCGCGGCTGCCCTCGCCCTTGAGCGTGCGCAGCGCCTCGATGCCGTCGACGCCGGGCATCTTGAGGTCCATCAGGACGACATCGGGGTCGAGCTCACGGGCCCGGTCAATACCCTCTGCCCCATCGGCGGCCTCCCCGACCACCTCGATGTCGTCCTGGACCTCCAGGAAAGTGCGCAGCCCGCGCCGAACCACCTGGTGGTCGTCGACCAACAGGACACGGATCGACGGTGTGCTCTCAGGCACCGGGGACCTCCATCTCGACGAGCGTCCCCCGACCGGGGGCCGATTCCAGGGTGAGTGTGCCGCCGACGGCGGCCGCGCGGTCGCGCATCGAGGCCAGGCCGAGGTGACGGCCTGCTCGCCGGACGGACTCCGGATCGAAGCCGCGCCCGTCGTCGTGTACGCGCAGCACCGCACCGCGCGCAGGCGTCCCTGCCAGGGTGACGGTGACCCTGCGGGCGCCGGAGTGGCGCAGCGCGTTGTGCAGCGCCTCCTGGGCGACTCTCAGCAGTGCGGCCTCCTGGGCGGGCGGCAGAGCCCGGACCCCGTCGGCGGCGAAGGCGACGTCGGCGGTGTGCGCCCGGTCCAGGACCTGCACCTGGGAGGCGAGAGTGGCGCTGAGCCCGTCCTCCTCCAGGGCTGCGGGACGCAGTTCCACGACGACTGCGCGCAGCTCGTCGGCTGCCTCGGCGGCGAGCCGGGCGACCTCGGCGAGCTCGGCACGTGCCCGGACGGGGTCGCGGTCGACGAGCTTGGCGGCCGCCTTGGCCGTGAGCCGGAGCGAGAAGAGCTTCTGCGAGACCGCGTCGTGCAGGTCGTGGGCGATCCGGGCACGCTCGCCGGCCAGCGTGAGCTCGCGGCTGCGCTCGTACAGTCGGGCGTTGGACAGTGCGAGGGCCGCGTGCGCGGCGAGGATCCGCAGGAGCTCCTCGTCGTGATCGGTGAAGAGGCCGCCGCCACGCTTGTTGGCGAGGAAGATGACGCCCATCACCTGCGGCTCGTCCTCGGCCGCGTCGGTGTCCAGGATCGGCATGCCCAGAAAGGCGTCCATATCGGGGTGGGCTGCGGGCCATCCTTCGAAGGCGGGTGCCTTGCGGACGTCCGCCAGCCGGGTGGGGCCGGTCTCGTGCAGCATCGCGGCGAGTACACCGTGCTGTCGGGGCAGCGGGCCGATCGCCCGCCACTGCTCGTCGGTGACACCGTCGACCACGAACTGGGCGAAGCCCCCGTGGTCGTCGGGCACGCCCAGGGCCGCGTACTCGGCGCCGAGCAGTCCCCTGGCGGAGGCGGTGATGCGGCGCAGCACCTCACGGACCTCCAGGTGCCGGCTCATGGCGAGCAGTGCCTGGCTGACGGCCTCGATCCCGGACAGACAGGGCTCGCAGGCGGGCAGCGGGCCCCGGTGGGTCCGGTGGTCTCCGGTGGTACTGGACATACCGCCAAACTACCGCCGCCCCGGCGACCGCCGCGTCCGTCCGCGGCCGCCCCGGGCCCAGGTCCGGGGACCTAGGCCGCAGGGCCCGCCCGGAGCTTCATGAGAGCGCCCGGAAACGCCGAGGGGCGGCCCTCCCTGTTGGGAGAGCCGCCCCTCGGCCTGCCGCCGGAGAGTCGGAGAAGGGGTCAGCCCTTCTGCATGACCTCGGGCTCGTGCCGGCGCTGGAGCCGGGTTACGAGGACGCCGATGGCGACGGAGATGACGATCAGCACACCTGCGTCGATCGCCCACTGGGCGACGCTGTGCTTCCAGAGCGGGTCGTAGTTGGGGTTCTGGAAGTCCTTGTTCCAGGGGCCCATGAGCACGGACAGGTCGAGCGTGGTGGACACGATGCCGGTGCCCCAGCGGGCCGGCATCAGCCAGGCGGCCTGCTCCAGTCCGGGCTTGCTGAAGATCTGGAAGAGGCAGCCGGTGAAGACGACCTGAACGATGGCGAACATGACCAGCAGCGGCATGGTCTTCTCGGCGGTCTTCACCAGCGCGGAGATCATCAGGCCGAACATCATCGCGGCGAAGCTCAGCAGGATCATGCCGATGGTCATCTCGATGATCGGCAGGTTCTTGACGATCAGGCCGTGCTCGGGGAGCTTGCGCGGCAGGAAGCCGACGGCGGAGATGATGGCGCCCTGGATCACGCTGAAGAAGCCCAGCACGATGATCTTGGACATCATGTACGCCGAGCGGGAGAGCCCGGTGGCTCGTTCCCGCTCGTAGATCGCCCGCTCCTTGATCAACTCGCGGACCGAGTTGGCCGCCCCGGAGAAGCAGGCGCCGATCGCCAGGATCAGCATGATCGTCGCGGCGCCGCTGTTGAGGTGGAGCTGTGTCTTGGGGTTGGGTGCGAGCCCCGGTTCATTGGGGATCAGCACGCTGACCGCGCCGATGACGGCGGGCAGCAGCACGGAAAGCGCGAGGAAGCCGCGGTCCGAGGCGAGCACCGACATGTAGCGGCGCATCAGCGTCCACAGCTGCGAGCCCCAGCTCTGCGGCTTCGGCGGCTTGACGGCCTCCTGGGCGACCTGGACGTGCTGCACCTCGCCCGCCTCCACGGTGGGCGCGGAGTACTGCTGGTAGTGCACCGAGCCGCGGTAGCGACCGGCCCAGTCGTGGTCCGGGTAGTTCTCGAAGGCCTGGAAGACGTCCGCCCAGGTCTCGTACCCGAAGAAGTGCAGCGCCTCGTCCGGCGGGCCGAAGTAGGCCACCGAGCCACCCGGCGCCATCACGAGCAGCCGGTCGCAGAGTGCGAGTTCGGCCACCGAGTGGGTGACGACCAGGATGGTGCGGCCGTCGTCGGCGAGGCCGCGCAGCATCTGCATGACCTCGCGGTCCATGCCCGGGTCGAGGCCCGAGGTGGGCTCGTCCAGGAAGATCAGCGAGGGCTTGGTGAGCAGCTCCAGGGCGACCGAGACACGCTTCTGCTGGCCGCCGGAGAGAGCGGTGATCTTGTTGTCGGCACGCTTGTCCAGGCGCAGCTCGTACAGCACCTCGTCGATCCGGGCGTCGCGCTCGCGCGCCTCGGTGTCGCCGGGGAAGCGCAGCTGGGCGGCGTACTTGAGTCCCTTCCGGACGGTGAGCTCGCGGTGCAGGATCTCGGACTGCGGCACCAGGCCGATGCGCGAGCGGAGCTCGGCGAACTGCTTGTAGAGGTTGCGGCCGTCGTACAGGACCTCGCCGCGGTCGGCCGGGCGGTAGCCGGTGAGGGCGCGCAGCAGCGTGGACTTGCCGGAGCCGGACGGGCCGATGACCGCGACCAGGGACTTCTCCGGGACGCCGAAGCTGACGTCGTCGAGCAGGACCTTCTTGCCGCCCTTGTGGTCGACCTCGACGGTCAGGTGGCGGGCGGAGAAGGAAACCGCACCGGTGTCGACGAACTCCTGCAGCTGGTCGCCGACCAGGACGAAGCTGGAGTGGCCGACGGTCAGCCGGTCCTGCGGGCCCATCAGCTGACGCTGCACCCGCTGGCCGTTGAGGAAGATGCCGTTGTGGCTGCCGAGGTCGACGATCTCGTAGCGGCCGTCCGGAAGCTGACGCAGCTCGGCGTGGTGGCGGGAGACCTGGAGGTCGGACACCACGATGTCGTTGTCGAGCGCACGACCGATCCGGGCGGTGCGCATCGACGACGTCAGGTTGCGGATGATGGTCGGCTGCGGCCCGCCGCCACCGTGCTGCGGCGGGGCCTGGAAATCCTGCTGCTGTGGGAAGCCACCGTGCTGAGGCTGGGGCTGGGGCTGGGGCTGCTGCGGGGCCGGCTGGGCCTGCGGCGGCGCGTACTGCTGCTGCGGGAACGGCGGCTGGGCCTGCGGCTGCCCGGGCCAGGCCTGCTGCTGCGGCTGCTGGTACGGGTCCTGCTGCGGCCAGCCCTGCTGCGGCGCGGGCTGCTGGGGCGTGGGCACCGGGCCTCGGCTGGTGGCGGCCTCGTGCATCGGGGTGGCCTGTGGAGCCGCCGCCTGCGGAGCGGCGGCGTGCACGGGTGCGGAGAAGCCGAGCCGGGGGCCGTTCTCCGGGTTGCCCAGGTTGACCACGGCACCGGGGAACAGCTGGGCCTGCAGGGTGCGGGCCCCGGCCACGTACGTTCCGTTGGTGCTGCCGTGGTCGTCCAGCTGCCAACCGCTGCCGTTGAAGCTCATGGTCCCGTGCTGCCAGGAGACCCTGGCGTCCTCGAACGGGAAGTCCGACTGAGGGTTGCGCCCGATGGTGTAGGACCGCCCGGGCTCCAGAGTCCGCTGCTGTCCGTTGATCTCAATGACGAGTTGCGGCACTGCTCGCCTGCCCCGCTCTCTCGGTTCCCCCGAATTGTGGCCCCCGGCCGGGGCTGCGATGTTTCTCTGACTGACGGGGGGAATCATTCCAGCCCGCCGACCGCCGGTGAAAGTCGGCCCGGGCGACTGTGACCAGGCTGCTACCGACCCCGGACCGCGCCGTCCCGCGAGGTGGGACGGGTGCCCCCGGGCCGTCGGGCGCCCGGTAGCGTGGGAGGCACCATGAACGCATCGCCCCTGGCCGCTGAGCCCCTCCCCGCCGCCCAGCACCGGACCGCGGACGAGCGCACCCTGCTCGTCAAGGTGTTCGGCAAGGACCGCCCCGGCATCACTGCCGGCCTCTTCGCGACGCTGGCCGGCTTCGGCGTCGACGTCATCGACATCGAGCAGGTCGTGACCCGTGGCCGCATCACGCTCTGCGCGCTGGTCACCCCGCCCCCCGTACCCGCCGCCGAGGGTGGGCTGCGGGCCACCGTCCACCGCTGGGCCGACGAGCAGAAGCTCCAGGCCGAGATCCTCTCCGGCATCGGTGACAACCGGCCGCGCCGTGAGGGCCGTTCGCACGTCACGGTGCTCGGCAATCCGCTGACCGCCGCCGCCGTCTCCGCGCTCACCTCCCGGATCACCGCCTCGGGGGGCAACATCGACCGTGTCTTCCGGCTCGCCAAGTACCCGGTGACGGCGGTCGAGCTGGCCGTCTCCGGTGTGGCCACCGACGAGCTGCGGGCCGCGCTGGCCCAGGAGGCGGCCACCCAGCGGGTGGACGTCGCTGTGGTCGCCGCCGGGCTGGAGCGCCGGGCCAAGCGCCTGGTGGTCATGGACGTCGACTCCACGCTCATCCAGGACGAGGTGATCGAGCTGTTCGCCGCCCACGCGGGCTGCGAGGAGGAGGTCGCCGCGGTGACGGCGGCGGCGATGCGCGGCGAGCTGGATTTCGCCGAGTCGCTGCGGGCCCGGGTGGCGCTGCTGGCCGGGCTGGACGCCTCGGTGACCGAGAAGGTCCGCGCCGAGGTCCGTTTCACGCCGGGTGCGCGCACCCTGATCCGTACGCTCCAGCGCCTCGGCTACCAGGTCGCGGTGGTGTCCGGCGGCTTCACCCAGGTCACCGACCACCTGGTGGAGCAGCTGGGCCTGGACTTCGCGGCCGCGAACACCCTGGAGGTGGTGGACGGCAGGTTCACCGGCCGGGTGGTCGGCGAGATCGTGGACCGGGCGGGCAAGGCCCGCTGGCTGGCCCGCTTCGCCGAGCAGGCGAAGGTGCCGCTGGAGCAGACGGTGGCGATCGGCGACGGCGCCAACGACCTGGACATGCTGAACGCGGCCGGCCTCGGGGTGGCGTTCAACGCCAAGCCGGTGGTGCGCGAGGCCGCCGACACCGCGGTGAACGTGCCGTTCCTGGACACCGTGCTGTACCTGCTGGGCATCACCCGCGAGGAGGTCGAGGCGGCCGACGCGCTGCACGGCACCCCGACCGAGACCGAGTAGGAGCCGGCCCGGCAACGGCCGGTGGAGTGAGGCCCGAGGAACAGCCCGAGGAAGGCGCGCGGCCCACGGACACGGACCGGTACGGCCTGCGGACACGGACGAGGGGCACGCGGATGCGATCCGCGCGCCCCTCACCTGTGTTCCCGCGGTCAGTCCTGCGGCGTGTGGTACGAGACCAGCTCGGCCACGCCCGGCTCGACGCCCTTCCAGGAGCCACTGAAGCTGAGCACCGCGATCGCCGCCGTCGGGAAGCCACCGAGCCGCAGCCGCTCCAGCGCGTCCCGGTCGCCCGCGTCCCCGGCCAGCACCTGGGTCAGACCCAGCACGCCCGGGTTGTGACCGACCAGCACCACGTCCGAGTACTCCTCCGGGGTCTCCTGGAGCACGGCGATGATCTCGCCGGGGCTCGCCTCGTAGACCCGTTCCTCGTAGACGGTCTTGAGGGGCCGCTGCGGCAACTCGTGCACCGCCAGCTTCCAGGTCTCTCGGGTGCGCAGCGCGGTGGAGCAGACCACGTAGTCGGGGTTGATGCCGGAGTCGACCAGCCAGCGGCCGGCGTCCGGGGCCTGGTGACGGCCCCGGTCGGCCAGCGGCCGGTCGTGGTCGTCCACGCCGTTCGGCCAGTCGGCCTTGGCATGGCGGAGAACGATGATCCTGCGGGGCGTGTCGGCGCTCATACCCAGCAAGCTTGGCAGAAAAGCGGCCCGGCGGCGCGATGCTCCCGGACGCCGCCACTCCGAGGGACGACGAGTGTCACCGCGTCCCGTTCACCGGAGCGTCGGGTGGAGTACGGGCGCAGCGGCGCAGAGGCGTCCGTCAGCCGATCGAGGCCGCGACGGTGGCGATGAGCGCCACCAGCACCACGATGGCGGAGAAGGCGAGGGCGATGCGGCCGAGCTGCTTGCGGCCGTCGGTGGGATTGGGATCGAGAACGGGCATGTCCGGAATTCTCCCATCCCGAACACGCCCGCCGTCCGCTGGCCCCACCCCCTTGGCCGGGCCTTGACCTTCGCCGGCGGGCCCTGGGCCCGGGCCCAGGGCCCCACCGCCGCGTCCCACCGCCGCGTCCGGCCGCTCGGTGTCAGGCTGTCAGGCCTCGGCCCGCTCCGCCGGGCGCACCGCCTCGTCCTCGATGTGCCGGGCCCGCGCGGCGCGCAGGCCGAACAGCATCTGCGGCACCAGCAGCAGCGACAGGAAGCCCAGCGGCCAGTACCACTCACCGGTGGCCCCGTAGAGCCAGCCGACCAGGATCGGGCCCGGGATGGACACCAGGTAGCCGATGCCCTGGGCGAAGGCGGAGAGTTGCGCGACCCCGCCCGCCGACCGGGCCCGCAGTCCGATCATGGTCAGCACCAGCGGGAAGGCGCAGTTGGACAGGCCCAGCAGGACCGCCCAGAGCCAGGCGCCCCCGGCCGGGGCGAGTGCCAGCCCCGCGTACCCGGCGATGCCGCAGCAGGCCAGTACGACCACGAACAGCCGCTGGTCGCCGCGCCTTGCGGCCAGGTTGGGCAGCACGAAGGAGACCGGCACGCCGATCACCATGGTGACCGCGAGCAGCACCCCGGTGGTGCCCTCGCCGATGCCGGCGTCCTGGAAGATCTGCGACATCCAGCCCATGACCACGTACGCGCCGGTGGCCTGGAGGCCGAAGTACCCGGCCAGCGCCCAGGCGGTCCGACTGCGGGTGATCGGCAGCCGGACGGGGGCGGCGGCGCCGTCGGCCCGCTCGCCACGCTCCCGCTTGGCGATCAGCACCAGCAGCCAGAGCACCAGGGCGAGCGCTCCCAGGACGGCCCAGACACCCAGGCCGTAGCGCCAGTCGCCGCCGAGCGACTTGGTCAGCGGCACGGTGACGGCCGCGGCCAGCGCGGTGCCGGCGGACAGCGCCATCGAGTAGAGGCCGATCATCGGCCCGACCTTGTCCGGGAAGTACCGCTTGATCACCACCGGCAGCAGCACGTTGGAGACCGCCACCCCGGCCAGGGCGAGGGCGGTGAGCAGCAGGAACACGGCAGTGCCCCCGGCGAACGAGCGGGCCAGCACGCCCGCCGTGATGGCGCCCATGCCCGCCGTGACGACCGCGATCGGGCCGATCCGACGGGCCGCCGCGGGCGCGGCGAAGCCGAACAGCCCGAAGCACAGCGACGGGACGGCGGTGAGCAGCCCGGCGAGCGTCGGGTTCATCCCGAGGTCGTCGCGGACCTGCTTGAGCAGCGGCCCGAGGCTGGTGACCACGGGGCGCAGGTTGAAGGCGGCGGCGGCGATCGCGACGGCGAACAGCCAGCCCAGGTACTTGGCCGAGCCGGAGGCGGCGGGCCGCTCGGCGGTCGGTGTCCGGCTCTCGGTCCGGGCGGAAGCGGTGGTGTCTGCTGCGGGCATGGACAGCATCATAGAATGATGGGATGAATTGATGCACCTTGGAATTGGCATGATGTGCCGACCGTTCATCGTCCGGCCACTTCCCACCCAGGCCCCATCCGAGCCGTAGCCGTCAAGGAGTCCCCCGTGGCGCTGTCCTCGCCGAGGCGCACCCCGCTGTCCGACCAGGTGATCGCACAGCTGCGTGCCCAGATCACGTCCGGGGAGTGGCCGGTCGGCTCGCGCATCCCCACCGAGGCCGCCCTGGTCGAGCAGCTCGGCGTCGCCCGCAACACCGTCCGCGAGGCCGTCCGCGCCCTCGCCCACAACGGACTGCTCGACATCAGGCAGGGCTCCGGCACGTACGTGCTGGCCACCAGCGAGCTGGCCGGAGTGATGCACCGCCGCTTCGCCGACGCCGACCAGGACCAGGTCGCCGAGCTCCGTTCGGCGCTGGAGACCTCGGCGGCGGCCCTCGCCGCCTGCCGCCGCACCGCGCACGACCTGGAGCTGCTGGACGGCGCGCTGGCCCGCCGGGAGGCCGCCTGGCACTCCGGCGGCGCCGAGGACTTCGTCCAGGCCGACGCCGCCTTCCACCAGGCCGTGGTGGCCGCCGCCCACAACGACGTCCTGCTCGCGGTCTACGCCGACCTCGGCGAGGCCACCCGCGAGCTCCTGCGACACGACGTCGGCCCCGAGCTGATCGCGGAGCGCTACATCGGCCACCAGGCCATCCTGGAGGCGATCCGGGCCGGTGACGTCGAGCGCGCCGCCGTCGAGGCCGGCCGCGCCGCCCCCGGTGGCTGCGCCCCCGCCGAGGCCTGACCGCCCACCGGCCCGCCCCCCGGCCGCCCCGTCCCAGGAGGCTCCTCCCGAAAGCCCCCTTCCCGAGAAGCCCGGCCGAACGAAGAACCCCGGCCGCACGAAGAACCCCGGCCGCACGGAGCACGAAACGCCGCTGCCCGGCACCCCCGCGAGGGAGGGCCGGGCAGCGGCGTACGGGCGGAGCGTCAGGCGCCGATGGCGTGCAGACCGCCGTCGACGTGGATGATCTCGCCGGTGGTCTTCGGGAACCAGTCCGACAGCAGCGCGACGATGCCGCGGCCGGCCGGCTCCGGGTCGCTCAGGTCCCACTTCAGCGGGGAGCGGTGGTTCCAGGTGTCGGCCAGGTCGCCGAAGCCCGGGATGGACTTGGCGGCCATCGAGCCGATCGGACCGGCCGAGATCAGGTTGCAGCGGATGTCCCGCTCGCCCAGGTAGCGCGCCAGGTAGCGGTTGGTCGACTCCAGGGCGGCCTTGGCCGGGCCCATCCAGTCGTACTGCGGCCAGGCGAACTGCGCGTCGAAGGTCAGGCCGACCACCGAGCCGCCGTCCTGCATCAGCGGCAGCAGCGCCGTGGTCAGCGACTTCAGCGAGTACGCGGAGACGTGCATCGCGGTGGCCACGGACTCCCACGGGGTGTCCAGGAAGCTGCCGCCCAGCGCGTCCTGCGGCGCGAAGCCGATCGAGTGGACGATGCCGTCCAGGGTCGGCAGGTGCTCGCGGACCTGGTCGGCGATGCCGGCCAGCTGCTCCGGGTTGGAGACGTCCAGCTCCAGCACCTTGACCGGGTGCGGCAGCTTCTTGGCGATCCGCTCGGTCAGGCTCGGGCGCGGGAAGGCGGTGAGGATGATCTCCGCGCCCTGCTCCTGCGCGAGCCTGGCGGTGTGGAAGGCGATGGAGGACTCCATCAGCACACCGGTGATCAGGATCCGCTTGCCTTCGAGGATTCCGCTCATGATCAGTGACCCATGCCCAATCCGCCGTCGACGGGAATGACGGCTCCAGTGATGTACGCGGCCTCGTCCGACCCGAGGAACCGCACGGTGGAGGCGACCTCGGCGGGCGCCGCGTAACGGCCCAGCGGCACGCCCGAGACGATCTCCGCGCGGCGCTCGTCACTGAGCACGGCGGTCATGTCGGTGTCGACGAAGCCGGGGGCGACCACGTTGACGGTGATGTTGCGCGGGCCGAGTTCGCGCGCCAGCGACCGGGCGAAGCCGACCAGGCCGGCCTTGGAGGCGGCGTAGTTGGCCTGGCCCGGGGAGCCGGACAGGCCCACCACGGACGAGATCAGCACGACACGGCCCTTCCGGGCACGCATCATCAGCTTGGAGGCGCGCTTGACCACCCGGAAGGTGCCGGTCAGGTTGGTGTCGACGACGGAGGTGAAGTCCTCCTCGGACATGCGCAGCAGCAGGGTGTCGTTGGTGATGCCCGCGTTGGCGACCAGCACCTCGACCGCGCCGTGCTTCTGCTCGATCTCGGTGAAGGCGGCGTCGACCTGCGCGGCGTCCGTGATGTCGCAGCGGACCGCGAGGACGTCGTACTTGGCCAGCGCTTCGGGCACCTCGCCCGAGCGGCTGGTGATGGCCACCTTGTCGCCCGCTTCGGCGAAGGCCTGGGCGATCGCGAGGCCGATGCCCCGGTTTCCTCCGGTGACGAGAACCGAGCGGCTCAACGATCCACCTCTCTCCGTGTGTGAGCACGTACGTCGGAATGCGTACGCAGTGTGACGCTATCGGGCGGTCGGCGGCGGCGGCGCATCGGGCTCCCACAGCGCCTCCCCGGCGGATCTGTCGCAATCCGACAATCCGTGCCCGCTCGTACCGTCCCGGCGGCGGACATCTCCCAGGCCCCGGCGCTGCCCGGATCGGGGCGACTGTACGGGAACAACACGGACGGGCGCACCCGTTGCCCCCGTGGTGCGGTCCGGCCCGGGAGCGGCCGTACCGATCCCCGACCATCCCGGCGAGCGACGAAGGCAGAGCGGATGACCATGGCACGGCCCGGGAGCACCCACCGACGCGGACGACTGCTGGCCCTCACCGCCCTGGCGGCCGGCCTGGGCACGGCCGCCTGGGCGCTGCGCGACCTGCCGGCCGCGTTCGGGCGACGGCCGGACGGCGAGCGCGAGGAACGGGTGCGCAACTCCCCGCAGTACCGCGACGGCGTCTTCCACAACGCGCCCTCCACCCTCGCCCGCACGGCCGGCGCCCCCGGCTTCGACGGCGCCGCCGCCCGCCGGATGCTGTTCGAGCGGGCCGGCCGCGTCCCCGCCCGTCCGGTGCCGACCGTCCGCCCCGTCTCCCCGCCCGGGCCGGCCGCCGAGGGCGTGGAGGTCACCTGGTACGGACACGCCTCCGCCCTGGTGGAGATCGAGGGCTTCCGGGTGCTGCTCGACCCGATCTGGAGCGACCGCTGCTCCCCCGCCGCGCACGTCGGCCCCAAGCGGCTGCACCCGGTGCCGGTGGAGCTGGAGGAGCTGCCGCAGGTCGACGCGGTGCTGATCTCGCACGACCACTACGACCACCTGGACATGGCGACGGTCAAGCGCCTGGTGCGCAGCCAGTCCGCGCCCTTCGCGGTGCCGCTCGGCATCGGTGCCCACCTGCGCCGCTGGGGCGTCCCCGAGCACCGGATCATCGAACTGGACTGGGACGAGACCTGCACCCTGGGCGACCTGGTGCTCACTCTCACCGCGGCGCACCACTTCTCCGGCCGCGGGCTGACCCGCAACACCACCCTGTGGGGGTCCTGGGTGGTCGCCGGCCCGAACCGCAAGGTCTTCTACACCGGCGACTCCGGCTACTTCGAGGGCTACGCCCGGATCGGCGGCCAGCACGGCCCGTTCGACGCCGCACTGGTCCAGATCGGTGCCTACGACGCAGCCTGGGCGGACATCCACATGACCCCCGAGGACGCCGTCCTCGCGCACCGGGACCTGGCCGCCGGCCTGCTGGTGCCCGTCCACTGGTGCACCTTCAACCTGGGCCTGCACCCGTGGGCGGAGCCGATCGAGCGACTGGTGAAGGCCGCCAAGGAGCAGGCCGTCCCGCTGGTCGTGCCGCGCCCCGGCGAGCGGGTCGACGTCGACAACCCGCCGGAGCTGGACGGCTGGTGGGAGACCGTCGGCTGACGGCTCGCGCGGGCGCGCCGGGAGAGCGGGCCGGGAGGGCGCGCCGGGAGGGCGGACTCGCGCCGGGAGGGCGGGCCCCGGCGGCCGGACCGTCCCGGCCGAAACCGCGGCGCACCGGTGGAAATGCGCTGGCCGGAAACCCGGTGGACGGGAAATGATGCGGTGCGGGCGCCCCTGTGGCGCCGCACCGCCACCCTCCGCGACCTGGGAGCACGATTGCCTCCGATCCCTCCGGCCGATCGCTCCGGCGCCCCGCACGGGCGCGCCGTCGACCCGCTGTTCCTCGCCCTGCCGCTGCGGCCGCTCGCGGACGCCGCCCTCGCCCGGGCCCGCGAACTGGGCGCGAGCCACGCCGACTTCCGTCTGGAGCGGATCCGCAGTGCCTCCTGGCGGCTGCGCGACGCGCGTCCGGCCGGCACCTCCGACAGCGTGCAGCTCGGTTTCGCCGTCCGGGTGGTGCTGGACGGCGCCTGGGGCTTCGCCGCCGGCGTCGACCTCACCCCCGACGCGGCGGCCCGGGTCGCCGAGCAGGCCGTCGCGGTGGCCCGGCTCTCCGGCGGGATCAGCCGGGCGGCCGGCTCCACCGAGCGGGTAGAGCTGGCCGACGAGCCGGTCCACCGGGACGTCACCTGGGTCTCCGCGTACGAGGTCAACCCCTTCGAGGTGCCGGACGCCGAGAAGACCGCCCTGCTCGCCGAGCGCAGCTCCCGGCTGCTGGCCGCCGAGGGCGTCTCGCACGTCCAGGCGGCCCTGCGGACCGTCCAGGAGAACAAGTTCTACGCGGACACCGCGGGCACGGTGACCACCCAGCAGCGGATCCGGGTGTACTCCGATCTGGAGGCCACCTCGGTCGACGAGCGCACCGGCGCCTTCGACTCGATGACGACCCTGGCCCCGCCGGTCGGCCGCGGCTACGAGTTCATCGTGGGGGCCCGGGGGTCGTCCCCCGACGGACGCGGCCTCACCGGCTCCGGCTCCGGCGCCGGCTGGGACTGGGACGCCGAGCTCGCCGAACTGCCCGTCCTGCTGGCCGAGAAGATGCGGGCCCCGAGCGTCGAGGCGGGCCGCTACGACCTGGTCATCGACCCGACGAACCTCTGGCTGACCATCCACGAGTCGATCGGCCACGCCACCGAGCTGGACCGCGCGCTCGGCTACGAGGCCGCCTACGCCGGCACCTCCTTCGCCACCTTCGACCAGCTCGGCTCGCTCAAGTACGGCTCCGAGCTGATGCACGTCACCGGCGACCGCACCGCCGAGCACGGGCTGTCCACCATCGGCTACGACGACGAGGGCGTGGCCACCCAGTCCTGGGACCTCATCAAGGACGGCGTCCTGGTCGGCTACCAGCTCGACCGCCGCATCGCCGAGCTGAAGGGCTTCGAGCGCTCCAACGGCTGCGCCTTCGCCGATTCCCCGGCGCACGTCCCGGTGCAGCGGATGGCCAACGTCTCGCTGCAGCCGGCCGCCGACGGCCCGGACACCGAGGGCCTGTTCGCCGGGGTGGAGAACGGCCTGTACATCGTGGGCGACCGCTCGTGGTCGATCGACCAGCAGAGGTACAACTTCCAGTTCACCGGGCAGCGCGCCTACGCCATCAAGAACGGCGAACTCGCGGGCCAGGTCAAGGACTTCGCCTACCAGGCCACCACCACCGACTTCTGGGGCTCGATGGCGGCGGTCGGCGGCCCGCAGACCTACTTCCTCGGCGGCGCCTTCAACTGCGGCAAGGCGCAGCCCGGTCAGATCGCGGCGGTCAGCCACGGCTGCCCGTCGGCGCTGTTCCGCAACGTCAACGTGCTCAACACCCAGCAGGAGGCGGGTCACTGATGACCGCG
The DNA here is from genome assembly GCF_042724755.1 of Kitasatospora sp. NPDC127067. Classification (NCBI taxonomy): domain Bacteria; kingdom Bacillati; phylum Actinomycetota; class Actinomycetes; order Kitasatosporales; family Streptomycetaceae; genus Kitasatospora; species Kitasatospora sp. NPDC127067. The sequence continues at coordinate 25,075 of NZ_JBHXEM010000065.1, forward strand.
AAGCAGCCCCACGAACTCGTCGAGCTGGCGCTCGGCTTCTCCCGCGCCGACGGCTGCGTGGTGATCGCCGACGAGGAGTCCACCGCCAATCTGCGCTGGGCGGGCAACGCGCTGACCACCAACGGCGTCACCCGCGGCCGCCGCCTGACCGTGATCGCCACCGTGGCCGGCGCCGAGGGCACCGCCTCCGGCGTGGTCTCCCGCGAGGCCGTCACCGAGCAGGAGGTGGAGGAGCTGGTGCGGGCCGCCGAGGAGGCCGCCCGCGCGGCCGGACCGGCCGAGGACGCCCAGCCGCTGATCGCCGAACGGCCGTCCTCGCCGGACTTCACCGAGCCGCCCGCGCTGACCTCCGTCGAGGTTTTCGACGCCTTCGGCCCGGCCCTCGGCGAGGCCTTCGCCCGCGCCGCCGCCCAGGGCGAACTGCTGTACGGCTTCGCCCGGCACGAGATGACCTCCAGCTACCTGGGCAGTTCCACCGGCCTGCGGCTGCGCCACGACCAGCCCACCGGCATGGTCGAGATCAACGCCAAGACCGCCGACCTGTCCAGCTCCGCCTGGGTGGGCGCGTCCACCCGGGACTTCGCCGACATCGACGTCGCCGCCCTGCACGCCGAGCTGACCAGGCGGCTCGGCTGGGGCGCCCGCAAGGTGGACCTGCCGGCCGGGCGGTACGAGGCGCTGCTGCCGCCGTCGGCCGTGGCCGACCTGCTGATCGTCCTCAACTGGTCCTCCGGCGGCCGGGACGCCCAGGAGGGCCGGACGGTTTTCTCCAAGCCCGGCGGGGGCACCCGGATCGGCGACAAGCTCAGCGGCCTGCCGCTGACGCTGCGCTCCGACCCGCACGAGCCCCACCTGGAGGCCGCGCCGTTCGTGCTCACCCACTCCACCGGCGGCGACTACTCGGTCTTCGACAACGGCCAGCCGGTCGCCGCCACCGAGTGGATCCGCGACGGCGTGCTGAACGACCTGATCACCAGCCGTCACGCGGCGGCCCTCACCGGCCTGCCGCTGCGCCCGGCGATCGACAACCTCGTCCTGGAGACGGCCGACCAGGAGACGGCGCCGACCCTGGACGAGATGATCGCCCGCACCGAGCGCGGCCTGCTGCTCACCTGCCTCTGGTACATCCGCGAGGTGGACCCGGCGACGCTGCTGCTCACCGGGCTCACCAGGGACGGCGTCTACCTGGTGGAGAACGGCGAGGTCGTCGGCGAGGTCAACAACTTCCGGTTCAACGAGTCCCCGGTGGACCTGCTGAACCGGATCACCGAGGTGGGCCGCACCGAACGCTGCCTGCCCCGCGAATGGAGCGACAACGTCACCCGCACCGCGATGCCACCCGTGCGTGTCACGGACTTCAACATGAGTTCGGTCAGCCGGGCCTCCTAGCCGCTGACCAACGGGGGATACGAGAGACATGATGGACGAGAAGCACATGGTCAGATCGAGCAAGATGCTGTCGCGCATCCTGCGGCACGAGCCCGGGCTGGTGGGGGTCACGCTGGACGGGGCCGGCTGGGTCCGGGTCGACGAGCTGCTCGACGCGCTCGCCGCCCGGGGCAGGCCGCTCACCCGGGCCGAGCTGGACCACGTCGTGGCGACCAACAACAAGCGCCGCTTCGGCTACTCGCCGGACGGTCTCTCGATCCGCGCCAATCAGGGCCACACGGTGGCGGTCGACCTCGGTCTGGCCGCCGCCGTACCACCGCCGGTGCTCTACCACGGCACCGCCGACCGGCACCTGGCGGCGATCTTCCGCGAGGGCCTGCGCCCGATGGCCCGCCAGGACGTCCACCTCTCGGCGGACACCGGGACGGCGACCGGGGTCGGCGCCCGGCACGGCCGTCCGGTGGTGCTGACCGTGAACGCGGCGGCGATGACGGCGGCCGGCCACGAGTTCCGGCTCAGCGAGAACGGCGTCTGGCTCACCGACGCCGTGCCCCCGCAGTACCTCTCCCGGCGCTCGTAGCCGGCCGGGCCGCGCCCCGCGCCGGCGCCCGCCACCGTTGGGCCTGTCCGCTCCGCCGGACAGGCCCTTCGCGTACCCGACCGGGTGGGTCCGGCCCACCCGGTCTCGTCGCCACCCGTGCCCGGGCGTACCGTGAGGAGGCCGCGCGGCCAGGCGCGCGGGTGCGTGACGAGGGCGGTAGGACACATGGGAAAGAGCGCCGACGACGGGCAGGTCTTCCGGATCACGGGGGCGCGCAGCAGCCTCACCGAGGACGTCCGGGGACGCCAGCGCCGCTACGTCATCTCGATGCTGGTCCGCACGGCCTGCGTGCTGCTCGCCGTGGTGCTGTGGGACGTCCAACGGGTGCTGGCGTTCGCCGCCCTGGCGGGGGCCGTCCTGCTGCCGTACTTCGCGGTGCTGATCGCCAACGCGGGCCGGGAGCGGGCCCCGGGACTGCCGAGCACCTTCGACTTCCCGCTCGACACCCCGCTGATGCTCGGCCCCGGTGGGACGGGTGGGGCTGGTGCGAAAGCCGGTACAGATGAGGCAAAGGCCGTTCCCACCGATCCTTCACAGGACGTGGACTGACCGTCCGTTTCACGCCACTTCGCCCTCGTTCAGCTCGTCGAAAGCTCAAAAGAAGCTCAGATTAATCATGCAAGACCTCCCCATCCGAGGGTGGTGGCGTGACATACTGCGTACGCGCTCCGCATCCCCCGTCGGAGCGACGGACCGACGCCGGGCGGCTCCCCCCGTGGCTGCCCGGCGTCGCCATGCCCGGATCCGGTCGGCCCGAGCGGGCGTGACAGACTGGCGGTGCAGACGTCACCCGCCAATCGTTGAGGACGGCCCGATGGACACCCCGCAGACGCCGATCTGCTCCGCCAAGGGCTGCCGGGCGGACGCCGGCTGGGTGCTGGTGTGGAACAACCCCAAGCTGCACACCCCGGACCGCCGCAAGACCTGGCTCGCCTGCGACGGGCACCGCGAGCACCTCTCCCAGTTCCTCGGGGTGCGCGGCTTCCTCAAGGAGGTCGTCGCCTTCGCCGACTGGACCCCCGAGGCCGTCGAGAGTTCCGGCGGGGCTGCCTAGCAACCCGTCCGGGGTTCCGGCGAGTCGACCCGGAAGGGCGAACCGGTCCGGAAACCGGGCGGCCGCCGAGGGGCCGCCTAGCCGCCGATCGCGGACATCGGCCGCTCGGGCTGGAGGAACTCCGGGTCGTCGATCCCGGCCCCGGCCTTCTTCCCCCACATCGCCGCCCGCCACAGCGCGGCCAGTTCGGCGTCGTCCGCGCCCGAGCGCAGCGCGGTGCGCAGGTCGGTCTCACCGGTCGCGAACAGGCAGTTGCGCACCTGGCCGTCGGCGGTCAGCCGGGTGCGGTCGCAGGCCCGGCAGAACGGACGGGTGACCGAGGCGATCACGCCCACCCGGCCGGGGCCGCCGTCCACCAGCCAGCGCTCGGCGGGTGCCGCACCCCGGCGCTCGGACGGCTCCGGGGTGAGCGCGAAGCGGGCCCGCAGCAGGTCGAGGATCTCCGTCGCGGCGACCATCGACGCGCGGTCCCAGCCGTGCTGGGCGTCCAGCGGCATCTGCTCGATGAAGCGCAGCTCGTAGCCCCGCTCCAGGCACCAGGCCAGCAGGTCGGCCGCCTCGTGGTCGTTGACCCCGCGCATCAGTACCGCGTTCAGCTTCACCGGCGCGAGCCCGGCGGCCTCGGCGGCGGCCAGCCCGTCCAGCACGTCCTGGTGGCGGTGGCGGCGGGTGAGGGTGTGGAAGACCTCGGGGTCGAGGGTGTCGAGCGAGACGTTGATCCGGTCGAGGCCGGCCTCGCGCAGCGCCGTCGCGGTGCGGGCCAGCCCGATGCCGTTGGTGGTCAGTGAGAGTTCCGGGCGCGGTTCCAGCTCCGAGCAGGCGGCGACGACGGCGACCAGTCCGGGGCGCAGCAGCGGCTCGCCGCCGGTGAAGCGGACCTCGCGCACGCCCAGGTCGCGCACGGCGACGGTGACGAGCCGCACGATCTCCTCGTCGGTGAGCAGGTCCGGCTTGGCGAGCCACTGCAGGCCCTCCTCCGGCATGCAGTAGGTGCAGCGCAGGTTGCACCGGTCCGTGAGGGAGACCCGCAGGTCGACGGCCTGTCGTCCGAATGTGTCGAGCAGCACGTGCGTCCTTCCCCGAGATGCGGCCGGCCCGGCCACCATCACGGCGGGCCGGGCCAGCATAGTCATCGTGGGACGATCAGTGGGCGCCCAGCCCGGTCAGCGAGCGCACCTCCAGTTCAGCGTACTTCGCCGGGTCGGGCTGTTCCCTGGACAGCAGCGTGCCGAGCCAGCCGGCCAGGAAGCCGACCGGGATGGAGACCAGGCCGGGGTTCTCCAGCGGGAACCAGTGGAAGTCGGAGTGCGGGAAGAGCGAGGTCTTCGCGCCGGAGACCACCGGGGAGAAGACCACCAGCGTCACCGAGGTGATCAGTCCGGCGTAGACCGAGCTGACCGCGCCGACGGTGGTGAAGCGCTTCCAGAACAGCGAGTAGAGCAGGGTGGGCAGGTTCGCCGAGGCGGCGACCGCGAAGGCCAGGGCGACCAGGGCGGCGGTGTTGAGCTTGTCCGCGAAGAGGCTGAGCACGATCGCGACGGCCCCGATCGCGACCGCGGCCCACTTCGCCGAACGCACCTCCTCCTTCTCGCTCGCCTTCCCGCGCCGGATCACGTTGGCGTAGAGGTCGTGTGCGAAGGAGGCCGAGGAGGCGAGCGTGAGCCCGGCGACCACGGCCAGGATGGTGGCGAAGGCGACCGCCGAGATCACCGCGAGCAGGATCGCGCCGCCGGTGGTCCCGGCGCCTCCGCCGAGCGCCTCGGCCAGCTGGGGCGCCGCCGTGTTGCCCGCCGCGTTCGCTGCCTTGATCGCCTTGGAGCCGACCAGCGCGGCGGCCCCGAAGCCGAGCGCCAGGGTCATCAGGTAGAAGACGCCGATGATGCCGATCGCCCAGAGCACCGACTTCCGGGCCGCCTTGGCGGTGGGCACGGTGTAGAAGCGGACCAGGATGTGCGGCAGGCCGGCGGTGCCGAGCACCAGCGCGATGCCCAGGCTGATGAAGTCGAGCTTGGCGGTGCCGCTGCCGTACTTCTGTCCGGGTTGGAGGAAGGCCTCGCCCTTGCCGCTCGCGCTCGCCGCCGCGCCGAGCAGCTCGGAGGGGTTGAAGTGGTACTTGGCCAGTACCAGGACGGTCATCAGCGCGGCGCCGGCGATCAGCAGCACCGCCTTGACGATCTGCACCCAGGTGGTGCCCTTCATCCCTCCGATCACCACATAGATGATCATCAGTGCGCCGACCCCGACGATGGTCCAGCGCTTGGCGGCGTTCCCCTCCGCGCCCAGCAGCAGCGCGACCAGGGTGCCGGCGCCGACCATCTGGGCGAGCAGGTAGAAGATCGACACCACGATGGTGGAGACGCCCGCCGCGGTGCGCACCGGGCGCTGGCGCATCCGGAACGCGAGGACGTCCGCCATCGTGAAGCGACCGGAGTTGCGCAGCGGTTCGGCGATCAGCAGCAGCGCGACCAGCCAGGCGACCAGGAAGCCGATCGAGTAGAGGAAGCCGTCGTAGCCGGTGAGCGCGATGGTCCCGGCGATGCCGAGGAAGGACGCGGCGGACATGTAGTCGCCGGAGATGGCCAGGCCGTTCTGGAAGCCGGTGAAGCCGCGGCCGCCGGCGTAGAAGTCGGAGGCGCTCCTGGTCTGCCGCCCGGCCCAGACGGTGATGCCGAGGGTGGCCAGGACGAAGACGCCGAACAGGGCCATCGTCAGACCGCGGTGCTCGGTGGCGGAGCTGGCGAGCGAAGTCATTCGGCGGGCTCCCGGGGTGCGTGGACGACGGCGCCGTGCGCCTCGCGGATCGCCGCGGCGGACGGGTCGATCCGCCGGTCCGCGTAGCGGGCGTACCAGGCGGCGATCGCGAAGGTGGTCACGAACTGCAGCAGCCCGAGCACCAGGGCCACGTTGACGTGCCCGAGGACCTTGGTGCGCATCAGTCCCGGCGCGTAGCAGGAGAGCAGGACGTAGAGCAGGTACCAGAGCACGAAACCGATGGTGACCGGGAAGGCGAAGCTCCGGAAGGAGCGCCGCAGGGTTCGGAACTCCTCGCTGTCGTCGATGAGTTGGGCTTCCGCGGCGGCGGTGGTGAGCGGCGGCGAATCCACGCTGTCTCCTCACTCCTTCGGCGTATTTGTCACACGGGGGGAACGATCGAACGTGAGGGGCGTCACATGTCTGGCGCCGCGCAATGCTAGGAGCGTCCTGCCCGCCCCGGAAGGGGTTGACCGCGATCAGTCGAGCGTTCACCCCCTCGCACCATCCGATTGGCCGAAAAGCAGTCCATCTCAGCGACTCCGCCGCACCGGGCCGACCCCCGGCCCCCGGCCCCCGGCCGCCGCCCGCGCCCTCCCCGAGAACGACACCGAGAACGACACCGGCCCGTGCCGCACCCCAAAGGGGGGGGGCCGGGCCCGGGGGCGGTAAAGTGGCGGGGGGGGGCGCGCGCGGGGGGGGCGGGGGCGCCCCCCGCGACCACACCGGTGACGGCGAAGACGGACGGCCAGGCGCCGATCCGCTTCGCCAGCGGGTGCGAGCCGCCGAAGGCCGCCACGTACAGGCCGGTCAGCGCCGCCGCGGTGCCCGCGCCCGCGCTGCGGCGCCACTGCGCGGCGGCCCCGGCACCGGCCACCGCCAGCACCGCGCCGCCCAGTTCGCGCCGGCCGCTCCACCGGGCGACGCCGTAACCGCCGACCAGACCGCTCGCCGCGGTCAGCGCGGCGGGCGCGGCGGCCGTGAACACGTTCGGGACCTTCGCCATCGTCGACTCCACTCGTGGGGGCTGTGTCGTTTTCCGACCATAACCCGGTGAACGAACGGGGCCGCCGGGGCCTCCCGCCGGAGCGCCGGCAGCGCCGACAGCGCCGTCCGCCGGAGCGCCGCCGGGCCTCCTACCGGAACGCCTCCGCGGGCGTCTGCCCCGGCACCGTGGCGGCCAGCCGGCGGGCGGCCTCCGCCGGGTCGAGCACCCGCTCCAGCCGCAGGTCGCCCGGGACCTCCTGGATGAACCGTCCGGCCGACCAGCTCCGCTCGTACGGCAGCGGCTCCAGGACCAGGGTGCGCACGCCGTCCACCACCGGGATGTCGCTCGGCGTCCCCTCGTTCCACACCCAGGAGCCGTCCGGCGCGACCAGGTTGAAGGCGCCGGTGGCGACCACCCGGTGGCCGTCCAGGAACGCCGTCCGGGCCAGTGCCACCACCTCCCGGTCCTGCGGGGTGCCGGGCAGGTGGCCGCCGCCGATCAGCACGTCGGCGAGCAGGGTGTGCAGCTGGAAGGTGTCGCTCAGGCCGCTCATCCGCAGCAGGTAGCCGGTGCCGGTGGGGCGGTCGAGCACCAGCAGCGGCTCGTCGTCCAGCATCAGCGCCAGGTGGACCAGGCCCTTGAAGTCGTGCTGCTCGCCCTGGTAGCGGTCGAACAGCTCCAGGATCACCTCGGTCACGCCCGAGGCGCGGGCCTCGGCCCGGACCTCCGGGTGCGCGTACACCGCCCAGGCCGCCTGCTGCCACAGGTGCAGCGTCCACCAGGCGACCACGGCCAGGTGGGCGTGCCACTCGTCCAGGTGCGCCGGGTCGGCGATCCGCTCGTGCGCCTCGGCCGGATCGTCCTCCTCCGCGCCGGGCAGCGGGCCGCCGCCGGTGGAGACCCAGCGCCGCACCAGCAGCTGCGCGCCGGTCAGCGCCCCGCGCAGTCCGGCCAGCACCGGGCCGGAGCAGGCGACCGGGTCGGCGCCGTGTTCCACGCAGGCGCCCACCACCATGGCCAGGTGCGCCCGGGGGAACGGCGGGGCGTCCGGCAGCAGGGCGGCCAGCCGGGGACCGGCCGCTGCCTGCTCCGCCGGGTCGGCCGTGCCGAACAGCCCGCCGACCAGCCCGAGGGCGGGCCCGAACTGCTCGTCGTCCCCGGCCGCGACCACGGCCTCCAGGGCGGCCACGGCATCGGAGAAGGTGGGCTGTTGACGGTGCGACGGTATCTGCTCGGTGGACATTCGCCGCAGCATAGGGGGCGGAGCCGGTCCGGCGGAAACTCCTCCGCGCCCCGGCCCGCCCGGGCCTTACGCGGGCCCCTGTCGGTGCCCGGTGGCAGACTTCGACCGTGACGGACTCCGAGATCACCGACGGCAGCTACCTGGTCCGCAACGTCGGGAGCGGCCTGCTGCTGCAGGTCGCCGACGCCTCCCGGCGCAGCGGTGCCCGGATCGTCCTCGGCGCGGACGACGGCAGTGACACCCAGCTCTGGCGCCTCGCCGCCGTCCACCCGGGCGGCGCGCTGTTCCACATCGAGAACGCCGGCAGCGGCAAGCGCCTGGACGTCACCGGCGCCTCGACGGAGGACGGCGTCCGGATCCAGCAGTGGTCGGCCAACGCCTTCGGCGCCCAGGAGTGGCTGCTGGAGGCCCACGTGGACGCCCCGGGCACCTACACGGTCACCAGTTTCATCAGCGGCAAGCCCCTGACGGCGGGTGACACCCCGGAGGCCGACGTCCACCAGAGCGAGGACGTCGACGACCCGGCCCAGTGGTGGCGCTTCGAGCGCCGGGAGGGCTGAAGGTCCGTCAGTCCGCGAGGTTGGCGCGGGCGGCGTCGAGTTCGGCGTCCGTCGTGCCGTGGTGGCGGAGGTAGTCGGGGATCGTGCCGTGGTGGTCGTGGATCCAGGCCAGGGAGGAGACCAGGAGCTCGGCGTCCACCGGGCGGGAGAGGCGCTCGGTGCCGGTCTCGTCGAGGTACGGGGTGGGGCCCTTGTCGAGGCCGAGGCCGATGTTGGAGAGCAGGAAGTCGGCGGTGATCTCGGCCTCGGAGGCGCCCAGCAGGGACTGGAGGACGGCGATGGTGAGCCCGGTGCGGTCCTTGCCGACGGCGCAGTGGACGACGGCGGCCAGCGCGTCCGGAGCGGCGAGGCGGCGGACGACGGCGGCGAGCGAAGGGCCGGCCGTCGAGGCCATGAAGGGGTAGAGGGCGGCCTGGTCCTCGGGCCAGGGCCGGTCGGCGTCCTCGGGGTGCGGGGGAAGGGTCGGCAGACCGAGGGTCTCGTGGTCGAGGCAGTGCCGCTGGTCCGGCCAGGCCTCCAGCTCGTACGCGCTGCGCAGGTCGAAGACCGTCCGCAGGCCGAGGGCCTTGAGCCGCCGGGCGCCCTCCTCGGTGAGGGTGTGGAAGGACCCGGAGCGGTACAGCACGCCCCGGCGGAGGGCGCCGATCCCGCCCGCGTCACGGAAGTTGCGCACACCGGGGATGTCGATGAAGGCGTCGGTCATGGCCACCACGGTACGGGCGGGCGCGGGCGGGAGGAAGGAGGAGTGCGACGTCGGCGGCCGGGCGGGAGGACACCGTCCGAAACCGGCCCCCGCCGGTGGGCGACCGGCTGCTCAGCGCCCGCCCGAGACCTCCAGGAACGCCCCGGTGGTGTACGAGGCCGCCGGGGAGAGCAGGAAGAGGATCGCCTCGGCGACCTCCTCCGGCTGCCCGCCGCGCCCCATCGGCAGGCCGGGCGCGACCCGGTCGACCCGGCCGGGCTCGCCGCCGAGCGCGTGGATGTCGGTGTGGATCAGCCCCGGCCGCACCGCGTTGACCCGGATGCCCTCGGCGGCGACCTCCAGGGCGAGGCCGCGGGTCATCGAGTCCACCGCGCCCTTGGCGGCCGCGTAGTCGACGTACTCGTTCGGCGAGCCGATCCGGGAGGCGGCCGAGCCGACGTTGACGATGGCGCCGCCCCGTCCGCCGTGCCGGGTGGACATCCGGCGGACGGCCTGTGCCGCGCACAGGAACGGGCCGGTGATGTTGGCGGCCCAGATCCGGGTCAGCCGGTCCTCGTCGATCTCCTCCAGCCGGCACTGCTTCTCCAGCGTGCCGGCGTTGTTCACCAGCCCGGTGAGCGGGCCGAGCTCGTCGTCCACGGTGGTGAACAGCCGCTCCACCTCGGCGGTGCGGGTGACGTCGGCGCGGACCGCGAGGGCGGTGCCGCCGCCGGCCCGGATCGCGTCCACCACGGCGGTCGCCGAGGCCTCGTCCGTACGGTAGTTGACGCAGACCCGGTAGCCGCGGCGGGCGGCCAGCAGGGCGGTGGCGGCTCCGATGCCGCGGCCGGCGCCGGTGACGATCAGGACCTCGTCGGTGGGAGTGGTCGACATGGACCGTACGCTACCCGGCGGCCGGGCGGCCCGGACCGGAATTCGCTCGCCCGGCGCGGCCCGCTCGGCGAGGATGCCCGGACGAGGATGCGGTGCCCGCCCGTCCGTCCGAGAGGAGTCCGCCGATGTCCACCACGACCGCCGTTCCCGGCGTCGCCTCCGTTCCCGGTGTCGCCTCCGTTCCCGGCACGGTGCTGCTCTCGGGCATCGTCGGCTCCACCGCGTACGGCTTCGCCCACGCAGGCTCCGACCTCGACCGGCTGGGCCTGTTCGCCACCCCCACCGAGGAGTTGCACGGCCTGCACCGCCCGGCCGAGTCCCACGTCACCACCGCGCCCGACGTCACCCTGCACGAGGCCGCCAAGTGGTGCCGGCTGGCGCTGGGTTGCAACCCGACCGCCTCCGAACTGGTCTGGCTGCCGGACGAGCTGTACGAGGTCCGCACCCCGCTCGGCGACGAACTGGTCGGCCTGCGCGCGGCCTTCCTCAGCGCGCCGGCCGTGCGGAAGGCCTACCTCGGCTACGCCGACCAGCAGTTCCGCAAGCTGCTGACCCGCGACACCGCCGACCCGGCCGCCCGCCGCCGGGCCGCCAAGCACGCCCGGCACCTGGTCCGGCTGGTCGAGCAGGCCGTCCGCCTGCACGAGACCGGCCGCAACCTGATCCGGCTGCCCGACCCCGAACGCATCCGCGAACTCGGCGAACGCATCGCCGACCGCCCCGCCCTCGCGGAGGGCCTGCTCGCCGACGCCGCCGACCGGCTGGCCGGCCGCGGTGTCCTGCCCACCGCCCCCGACCAGCGCCCCGTCGAGGCCTGGCTCCGCCGGGTCCGCGCCGTTCACTACACCCCGCCTCAAGTCCCGCTCCACGAGCCCGGCACGCCCGCGCAATCCACTGGCGGAGCCCTGGGCCCCACCGGGTAGGATCGCCGTGGTCCTTCCGCCCGGGCATCCGGGCGCGCTGGGGCCGCGGGCCACTAGCTCAATTGGCAGAGCTGCGGACTTTTAATCCGTAGGTTCAGGGTTCGAGCCCCTGGTGGCCCACCTGGTCGAGGCGAGTCCGGGCGTCCTCCCTTCGGGGAGGGCGCCCTTCGTCGTGATCGGCGCGGTATCGGCGCGGCGCAGGGTGGGGCGCGGCGGGCGACGTGTCATCCGGCGGGGCCGCGGCGGGAGTTCCGCCCTTCGGCGACCCGGCGGAGGTGGCGCTCGGCGGCTCCGGGGGCCGGGTCCCGAAGGGCCGGGCCGGATCATCGGCGAGGTCGTCGCGGAAAGGGTCCACAGGACAGTTCGTGTCCATGTGGACCATGAATTATCGGACATCCGGGCGAAAAGTCCCCCAGGGGGCGGCAATTTCGCCCGGGATGCTCCGGCCCCCCTGAATCCCGTACGCCAGGTGAGGTTCGGATCCGAGGAAATTGCTCCACAGATGGGCGTTTGTCCCGCAAGAGGGGTGAACGGGGGGCAATGTCGTAGCGAAATGGACGCGGTGTAACCTGCGTCACACCGAAGGGTCGTTGACCGGGGACGGTCAATGAATCAATACTCTCGACAAGCAGCTGCCGTATCACCCGTCCGCACAAAATTTCACCGAATCATCCGGGGTTGAGAGGTTTCGCGGACGCGAAGGCTCAACGGGTGGGGTCGAGCCGGCGGAAGAGCCCGGCCCGCTTTCGGTCCTGGAATTCGCCGGGTTCCGCGCGGTGCCCGGGGGGCCGCGATCGGCATGGTGTGTCGATGTTGTGTGCACTGGGTTTGTCTTTCGTCATGACCAGGGTCGCGGCCCACTTTCTCGGTTTCCCTGACGGCCGTCACCGACCTGCGCGAGCACGACCGTGCAGGCGCGCGGGCGGATTCGATCTCCGGTGGAAAGAGGCAGGAAAAGTGATTCTCGACAATGCTCTCGTCCGGTACTACGAAGAGATCCGTTCAGTCCTGCGGGACCTCCTGGGCGGCCCGGAGAAGGCCGACGCCGAAGGTTTCACGCCGGGCGTCGAACTGCCCGAACTCACCGAGGCCATGCGCGAGTACCTCGCGGTCTCCGGCCTCGGCCACGCGGCCATGCCGTCGTACCGGGACCGGAACCTCGCGCTGCTCGACCTCACGCGCAACCCGGCCACCATGACGACCAAGACCTTCGCCTCGCTGGTCATCGTGGCCAGGGCGGTCCGCTTCGTCCAGGACACCGGCCGGCGGGTCACCATCGTCACGCCGTCCTCCGCCAACAAGGCCATCGCCATGCGCGACGCGGTGCTCCGGGCCGTCCGGACCGGTCTGGTGGACGCCGACCGGCTCAACGTCATCACGGTGGTCCCCGAGGGGGCGGTGGCCAAGCTGCGCAGCTCCGAGCTGTTCACCGACCCCGGGCTGCGGGTGCGCAACCCGATCGCGGTGTACGGGGGCGAGGAGCCCGGCACCGTGAAGGCCATCGCCCTCGGGCTGGTCGACGAACACCGGAGCGCTCTGGAGAAGGAGTGCGAGACCAACCTCTGGTACACCCTCCAACTGGAGAACTACCTGGCGGCGGACGTGGTCAGGGCGCTGGCCGAGGCAGACCTGTTCCCCTCGGCGCCCGGCGAGGCCCGGCTGCACGTGCACTCGGTCTCCAGCGCCTACGGGCTGCTCGGCCACGCCCACGGCCGCAGCCGGCTCCCCGCGGACGTCCGCTCCCGGACCCTGCCGCCGCACTACTTCCTGGTGCAGCACCTGGGCGCTCCCGACATGGTGCTCAGCCTGTACAACGAGGGCTCCACCGACACCGGGAACCTCCCGGCGTACTCCTACGACGCGGGGACGGGACTGTTCACGCAGAGCGCCGACCCGCGGTACCCCGCGCAGACCTTCGATCCGCGGGAGACCCTCGACCCGACCTTCTACACCCGCAACCCGCCCACCTCGCCCCGGATGAACGAACTCATCCGCACCCAGGGCGGCGGCGGCATCGTCGTCTCGCTCGCGGAGTGCCTCGGCCGCTACGGGCAGGTGCGCTCGCTGCTCGGGGAGGCCGGCGTGCGGCTGCCCGCGAACCCCACCGCGCTGCGCGAGTGGTCCCTGGTGATGGCGATGACGGGCCTGCTCAACGCCGTCGACCGGGGGCTGGTGCCCGAGACCGACATCCTCGTGCACGGCTCCGGCAGCTACTCGGCGACGGACTACGGCCACCTCACCGTCCGGGACCTGCACCCGGTGGCCACCGCCGAGGACCTGCGGCGCGTCGTGCTGGACGCCACGCCCTCCGCCTGACCGCTCGTGCGGGGCCCCGCACGCCCGTGCCGGGGCCCCGCTCCGCCGCCGCCGCTCGCCACCGCCGACCCGCTCGCCACCGACGACCCGCCGAGGTGATAGCCCCGTGGTCCCTGCCGTCCCGCCCCCGCGCGCCACGCCGCACCAGCGGCTGCGCATGCACACCGGTTACCACTGGCGCAACAGCGGCAACCGGGTCCTGACCACCGCACGGACCGCCTGGGACACCCGGGACGGGGCCGGCTTCCCGGCCGTCCGCTCGGAGGCCGGGGGACTGTCGGTGAGCTACGCGGGCCTCGCCGAAGGCCTCGCGTACACCCTGGAGTTCACCGAGCTCCGACGCGACGCCGACGTCCACGGCGTCCGGCGCCGGACCGGCCGGCTCACCGGAGCCGCCCTCCGGGACCCCGCCCGGCTGCCCGACGCGGACATCGTCATCGTCGGTACGAGCGCCGAGCGGGCCCGCGCGCTGCCGCGCGAGGCCTCCCTCATCGTGCCGATGCGGGTGCACTTCGTGATCGACTTCGACGCGGACCCCGACACCGTCCGGCAGCGCATCTCCAAGCGCGAGCGCCAGCAGTTCAAGCACGACCTGCGCGACCACGCCTGGACCTGGGGGCTCAGCCGCGACCCGGCTTGGTTCGACCACTTCTACGACCGGCTCTACCGCCCCACCATGTTCCAGCGCCACGGGGACCGGGAGCGCACCGAGACCAAGGACGTCTCCTACGAGTGCCTCTTCCGCGGCGGCCGGATGTTCGTCCTGCGGCAGGACGGCGAACCGATCGGCGGAGCGCTCTGCCACTGGGACCGGGCATCGGGGACGATGACCCTGCGCCTGCTGGGCGTGGTCGACGGCGCGCGGGAGCACTACGACAGCGGCGCCTTCAAGGCGATCTACCACTTCCTCATCGACTGGTGCGCCCGCCACGGCGTGCGCCGCCTCGACTTCCAGGGCACCGAACCCTTCGTCAGCAAGGGCACCTACCAGTGGAAGCGGCGGTTCGGCACCAGCGTGCTGCCGCCGCCCAACCACTTCGGCGCCAAGCGGCTGTGGCTGCAGGTCCGCGCCGACACGCCGGAGGTGCGGGACTACCTGGTCGCCAATCCGGTCCTGGCCGAGCGGACGGACGGGACCCTGGAGGCGGTCTACTTCCGCGACGCGCGACGCGCCCCCCGGCTCGACTACTCCGCCAAGTCCCCGGGAGTGGCGGGGGTGCGCGAGGTGGACCTCGACGCATTCCTCGCCGGCGCGGCGCGCGGGCCGGCCGGAAGGGCCCGCAGATGACCGCCCCGTGGTACGGCACCGCACCGCCGCCGCTCGACAACCGGCTCGAACTGCCCGCCGTCCAGCGGGAACTGGCCCGGGTGGAGGACGGCGAGTACGCCCGGGTGGTGCCGGTCGCGTCGTCCCTGCGGCCCGTCATGTTGCCACGTTCCTCCTACGACGAGCTGTTCACCGCCACCGCCGACCTGCTGGCGCTGCTGCGCCGCACGCTGCTGGAGCGCGCTCCGACGGCGGCCGGCCGGATCGCCGCGCTCGGTGCCGACGAGCGGATGTACCCCCTCGTCATGGACGGCCCGGCCGAGGAGGACTACGCCACCTGCATCGCCCGGCCCGACGTCATGGTGGGCGCCTCCGGCCCCAAATTCCTGGAGTTCAACATCGGCTCCGGCATCGGCGGGGTGGTGGACACGGCACTGCACACCGCCGCGTGGGTGGCGGCGTTCGGCGGCCCGGAGCGGATGCCCTTCGACGCGGTCGATCCGCTCGCGGTGCGCGACGAGCTCTTCGTGCGCGCCGTCCGGGCCCTGGGCGTCGAGCCCGCGGTCGCGATCGTCGGCACGCTCCGGGACTTCGGCGGTCCCCCCAGCCGCTACTTCGAGATCCAGGAGGAGTCGCTGCGCCGCCGCGGCCTGGCGGCCGAGACGTTCGAGCCGGAAGACCTGCTCGACGGACTCGGGCTGCCGGGAGAACCCCGCTACCGGCTCGGGCTGCGCCACTTCACGATCCTCGAATGGCTCGGCCACGGCATCGACCTCGGGCCGGTGCGGACGGCCCTGGACGCCGGCGTGCGGTTGATCGCGAGCCAGACCGCGTACCTGATCGCCAACAAGAAGGTGCTCGGCTGGGTGTCCGAGGGGCGGCCGTGGATGACGGACCGGGACCGGCGGACCGTCGAGCGCTACCTGCCGTGGACCCGCGTGGTCGGGGACCGGCCCGTCGAGCGGCACGGCCGGACCGTGGCGCTCCCGGAACTGCTCCTGGAGCGCCAGGAGGAGTTCGTGCTGAAGCCCGCCATCGGGATGAGCGGGCAGCAGGTCCTGGTGGGCCGCACGTGCCCGCCGCAGGCCTGGCGGGCGGCGGTGACCGCGGCCGCCGCGGCGCGGGACCACATCGTCCAGGAGTGGGTGGAACCCGTGCCGTACCGGATGGAGTTCGCCGGTCCGGACGGATCCGGCAGCCACCAGGCCGAGGTGGTGCCGGTCTTCAGCCCCTTCCTGTTCGACGGGCGGGCCGCCGGCTGCATGGTGCGCTACCTCCCGCCCGACCGGGACGGAGTGGTCAGCATCCACGGCCACGGAGCCCTGTCGAACGTGGCGTTCGCGCTCCGCTGACCCCCGCGACTCTCCCCAGGAGGACGACATGACGACCTACTCGCGTGCCGACTACGGCCCGGTGTCCGTGTCCTACACGGCCGAACTCGACGGCGGCGGCAACACCTTCGGCCGGGCGTACGAGCCGTTCGTCCGGTCCCGGTTCGGCCGGGTCGGATCGGTCTTCGAATGGTGCGCCGGCCCCGGGTTCATCGGCTTCTCCCTGCTGGCGGCCGGCCTGTGCGATTCGGTCGACCTGGGCGACGTGAACCCCGCCGCCGGGGACGCGGTCGAGCGGACCATCGCCGAGAACGGTCTGCGCGGCCGCGCCCGCTTCCACCTCTCCGACGGCTTCGACGACGTGCCGGCGGACCTCCGCTGGGACCTGATGGTCGGCAACCCGCCGCACGTCAACCAGGACGCGGCCGCCTCGGACTACCAGCGTTCCCACTCGCCGCTGATCTGGAAGGACACCGACTGGGCCATTCACGGTGCCTTCTACGACGCGGCGGCCGAGCGGCTGCGGCCCGGCGGCTCGGTCCTCATCCAGGAGAACCACCGGTTCTCCGCCCCGGAGGACTTCACGGAGATGGTCGGGAAGGCCGGCCTGGAGGTCGTCGGCGCCTTCGGATGCGGCGAGGGCCGCGAGGACTACTACTTCCTCTGGTCCCGGCTGCCCGAGTCCCGGACGTCCTGAGGTTCCCGCTCCGGGCACCCGTTCCACGCCGACCACCGGACACCACAGTGCGAGGAGAGCGCATCATGCCGCGTCCCACGACGAATCCCGTGATCACCTGGATCTACCAGTCCGAGGACCTCGACCCCGCGGGGGTCGAGGCGTTCGAACGGGGCATCACCCGGCGCTACTCGGCGCTCTCCCGGCCCCGCGGCCTCGACTTCCGGGTGATCAGCGCCACCGAACTGGTGCCGTCCTGCGTGGGTGGCAGGCCGGTCCTGCGCCACGGCGACGAGGACCTGCTGGAGCGGCGGCAGTGCTTCATCGTCGAGGACATGGCCACCGACCCGCAGGGCCTCCAGGCGCTGCGGGCCGTCTACCGCACCATCGAGGCGAGCGACTCCGTCCTGCTCAACCGCTCGTACACCGGCCCCGACTACCTGGAGCGCGACAAGCTCGCGCAGCTCCAGCACGCCGCAGGCCTGGGCATCCGGACCGCCGACACCGTCGCCGTGCCGCCCGGCAGGTACGCCCGGCGGGTCCTCGGGGAGGTGCGGCGCGGGCTCGGCGACGGCCCCTACATCGTCAAGCCCCGTGAACTGACCGGAGGTTACGGCGTGCTGCGGGTCGACTCCGAGCAGCAGCTCGGCGCGGTGATCGACCTCGTCGCCCAGGCCGTCGGCGGGTACCTGGTGCAGCCGCTGATCCCGCACTCCGGCGACATGCGCGTCTTCATGGCCGACGGCGAGGTCGTCTCCTCGCTGACCCGCCGCCCCCGCCCCGGCGGCTACCTGGCGAGCGTCAGCCAGGGCGGGTCCGTGGACGTGAACCGGGACCACGACCAGGTCGCGGACCAGTGCGCCCGCATCGCCCGCGACCTGCGGGCCGAGTGGATCTGCGTGGACTGGCTGATGACGGACTCCGGTCCGGTCCTCAACGAGTGGAGCACCGCTCACGGCGGCTTCACGGTGATGCCCGAGCCGGAACTCGGCAGGGTCGCCGACGCCTTCTTCGGCTGGATAGGCCGACGCTTCGAGGGGAAGCCGCCCGGCCGCTGAGCCCGGGACGGTCCGGTCCGCGGGCCCGTGCCGCAGCCGCCCGACAGAGCGGGCGCGGCCCGGGCCCTGCCCGTCGTCCGGACCGGGTCTCAGGTCCGGTCGGCCGGGCCGAACGCCCGGCGCAGCCGGACCGTCCAGACGATCGCGGCCGCGAGCGCGATCGAGGCCACCGCCGTGGCCATCCCGGCCTGGATGCCGACGGAGACGGTGATGCTGCTGGCCACCAGCGCGCCGAGCGGGACGCCCAGGCCCGAGGACAGCATCCGGCGGGTGGTGTTGACGCGGCCCTGGAGCTCGGGCGGCGTCACCTCCTGGGAGTAGGTCATCGTGTTCACCAGGACGACGAGGTACGCCGTTCCCCACACGGCCAGGGCCACCAGCGCGACCAGCCAGTTGGAGGTGAGGACGACGACGAGGCCGAGCAGCGCCCCGACCGGCAGCACGCCGAGGAGCAGCGGGAAGGCCTCGAAGCGCCGCCGCAGCCGGGGCAGCAGCAGGGAGCCGCCGATGCCGCCGGCGCTCCAGGCCATGTAGAGCAGGCCGATCCGTCCGTCGGAGCCGTGGATGCCCAGCGCGCGGTCGGCGAAGACGACCAGCTGGCCGACGATGGCGCCGCCGGAGAACGACTGGAGGGTGCCGACCACGGTCATGATCCGCAGCGTGGGGTGGCCCGCCAGGAACCGCAGCCCCTGGCCTATGGACTCCTTGAAGCCCGGTCGCGCGGTGCCCGGGGCGGCGGTCCGCGGCGCGACGTTGACGACCGCCCTGATGAACAGCGCCGACACGGCGAAGCTCAGGGCGTCGAGGGCGAGCGTGCCGGCCGGGCGGAACAGCGCGATGAGGCCGCCCGCCACGGCGTTGCCGACGATCCGGACGACGGTCTCCGCCCCGTAGAGGGCGCTGTTGGCCTGGGTCAGGCCCTCCTTCCCGACGATGTCGGGGACGAAGCCGTAGACGCCCGCGTCGAAGAACAGGGCGAGGCCGGCGGACAGGAACGCCACCAGCATGACGTGCCAGGCCGTCAGCGCCCCCAGGGCCCAGGCCAGGGGCACGGTGGCGAGGCAGAGGGCGTTGAGCCAGTCGGTGGCGATCATCAGGGTGCGGCGGTCCACGCGGTCCGCGACGGCGCCCGCGATCAGGCCGAAGGCCAGGTAGGGCAGCGTTCCGGCGGCCGCGACCAGGGAGACCAGCAGCGGCGACCCGCTCTCCTGGAAGACCAGGACGGGGAGCGCCACGGTGGTGATGGCGGACCCGAGGCCGGAAACGGCGCGGGAGAGCCAGAAGTTGCGGAACCCCTCGATGCGGCGGAGGGGGATCGCCTGCGCGGTTGACATCTCGTGATCGGTTTCCGTTCCTTCGGTGACGGTGACGGTGACGGTGACGGCGAGTGGTGCTGGTGGCGGCGTGGTGCGGCCAGGGCGGCGGGTGATCTCCTCGCGCCGGAACGGGATCTGACGGTTCGACAGTTCGCGCCGGGCGTCGTCGGTCCGGTGTGCCGCGGTGCCGCCGCGGTGGGGCGGGCGGCCGAGAAAAACGGTCGACACCCGGACCCGGGCCGGTGGCCGGGTGGGTGTCGACCGGAGCCGAGGGGGGTCTTCGCGGGGCCCGGGAGGGCGGGTCGTGCGGGCCGGGCCGCTCGTTGTCGGCGGACGCGGGGGGTGCCGGCGTTCGGGCGGGCCGACGGTGACGTCTCCACAGCGCGGTGTCTCGGGCGGCCGGTTCGGAAATCACGAAACATTCGGCACTGTAACAGTTCGTTGCGCTCATGACACCCGTGTGCGGCCCATCGCGGATCTCCACGCGGCGCGGACCGCGGGGGAGTGCGGCGAGCTCCGGAGCGGTCGGGGGGCGGGACGTCGCGCAGTGGCGTGAGTCACGCTGGAACCGGGCGATTTCGGCTGTTCTGTCTGGATGTTGCCCGTTGATCGGTGGGATTGCTCCGGGCCGGAGGTCGGTGATCGTGTCGGGCCTAAATATGATCGGAAGCCACGATCGTCGGTTAGTGGTGACGGTCGTATGTGCAACCTGGGAACGGTCCGGACCGTCTCTCTGTGTGCGGTGCGCCGGATCGTCAGGGGCGTCGCTTCCGTCGGTGAAAGGTACGCGCATGTCAGGTCGGAGGGGCGAGAGCCCGGCTCGGGGCGAAGGCGTGCCCGCGACGGAAGACGCCGCGGGATCCGTGCCCTCCCCGCGTGCCGGCGGCCGGGCGGAGGCCCGTCGCGCCGCCCAGGGCAAGGGCGGACGCGGCGGTGGCGGCGGCGGGAAGGCGGAGGCCGCGTCGGCGGGTGGTGGCCGGGCCGCCGCCCGCAAGAGCGCCAAGCCCAAGAAGAACGTGAAGAAGATCGTCGCCTGGTCGACGGCGGGCGTGCTGGTGGTCATCGCCGGCGTCGGCGGCGCGATCTACCTCAAGCTGAACGCCAACATCAAGTCCTTCGACGCCGACGCGATAGCCCGCAACCGCCCCCCGGAGGCGAAGGCCGACGCGGACGGCAACAAGCCGGTCAACATCCTGCTGATCGGTTCGGACAGCCGCGGCAAGAACAACGCGGACCTCGGCGGCGGCGAGGACGGCGGTGCCCGTTCGGACACCACGATCCTGTTGCACGTCTACGCCGATCACAAGCACGCCGTGGGGATCTCGATACCGCGCAACGCCAAGGTCGAGCTGCCGTCCTGCAAGCTGCCCAACGGCAAGTGGACCAAGGGCGGCAACACCGACCTGTTCAACGCCGCGTTCTCGATGGGCGGCAGCGACGACGGCAACCCGGCCTGCACCCAGAACACGGTGGAGAAGCTCACCGGCATCCGCGTCGACCACACCCTCGTGGTCGACTTCAACGGCTTCGCCTCGATGACCTCGGCCGTCAACGGCGTGGACATCTGCCTGCCGAAGCCGATCTACGAAGGGGACATCAACCCCAAGCTGAAGAAGAAGGGCGACCTCGTCCTTCCGCAGGGCAAGCAGACCGTGGAGGGCCAGAAGGCGCTCGACTACGTCCGGCTGCGGCACGGCATCGGCGACGGCTCGGACATCGGCCGGATGAAGCGCCAGCAGGCGTTCCTCGGTTCGCTCGCCAGCAAGATCAAGAAGGATGGGATGAACCCCACCACCCTTCTGCCGCTGGCCGACGCCGCGACCAAGTCCCTGGTCGTCGACCCCGGCCTGGACTCCGCCGACAAGCTGCTCTCCTTCGGCCTGTCGCTGAAGAACATCGACATGCACGACCTCAAGTTCGTGACGGTCCCGTGGCGTTACCGCACCCAGGACCAGGACCTCGACCTGGTCCAGGCGGACGCCGGCAAGCTCTGGGAGACCCTCAAGGCCGACCAGACCATCGACGGCCAGAACGCCACCGGCCAGCAGCCGGACGCCCCGGCCGACGGCACCAGCCCGGCCCCGCAGCAGCCGGCGCCGCCCACCACCCCGGCAGCCCCGGCCGCGGACACCGCCAACTCGGCGATCAGGGTGGCGGTCTACAACGGAACGAGCGTCAACGGCCTGGCCGGCAAGGCGACCGAGCAGTTGAAGGGCGCCAAGTTCGCCGCCAGCACGGCGGGCCAGGCGGCGAGCACCAAGTACAGGACCACCACGATCGAGTACGGATCCGGGCAGAAGGCGAACGCCGAGAAGGTCGCCGCGCTGTTCCCGGGCGCCGGCCTGGAGCCCAGCAGCGCCCGGGGCATCTCGGTGATCGCCGGCCAGGACTTCGCCGCCGCGATGGGGATGGCCACCGGCGCCCCGGCCGGCGGCGGCGCGACGGCCGCCACCCCGGGCGTCCCGGCGCCCCCGCAGCCGCTGCCGACCACCATCACCAACGACGCCCGTTCCGCGGACGACGACATCTGCGCGAACACCAGCTACGGCAGCGGCGGCTGACCGCACCCACCGGGTACCACGGGGACGACCCCCGGGCCGGCGTCCTCCGGGGCGCGCGGGCCCGGGGGTCGTGCCATGGTGGGCCTGGGGCCGTACGTCCCGGGGCCGAACGCCCCCGGGCGGGGACCCAGCGGTCACCGCGAAAGGCGGACCCATGCCCGAGATCGCCCTCCAGTTCGACATCGCCGCGCCCCGGGCCGTGGTGCTCGCCGCGCTCACCACGCACGACGGGCTGACCTCCTGGTGGACCACCGGCGTGGACCGGGACGGCGACGTCCTGCTGTTCGACTTCCCCGACGTCCCCGAGCCGTTCCGGCTGCGGGTGGAGCGGGCCGACCCGGACCGGGTGGTGTGGACCAACGCCGGTTCCTTCCCGCCGCACTGGGCCGGCACCTGGATCAGCTGGGAACTGGCCGAGCTGCCCGCGGCCCCCGGCGTCCCTGCGGCCCCCGGTGTCCCGTCGGCGGCCCCCGACCGGTCGGCGGCCCCTGAGGCCCCCGAGGCCCCCGCCGCCCCGGACCGGCCCGCCGCGTCCGGGCGCACCCGGCTGCTGTTCCGGCACGGCGGCTGGCAGCCGGGCAGCGAGGAGGGCGTCCCGGCGGTGGCCGGCACCTGGGCCGAACTGCTGGTCCGGCTCAAGGACTACGCGCAGAGCGGCAAGGTGCAGCCCTACTTCGTCACCGCGCACCGCCACGACGCCCCGTGAGCGCTCCGTGAGCACCCCGTGGGCGCCCGGTGACGGCCCGGCGGCAGGTCGCCCGCCAGGGCGCCGTCCGGTGGCGGGA
The DNA here is from genome assembly GCF_042724755.1 of Kitasatospora sp. NPDC127067. Classification (NCBI taxonomy): domain Bacteria; kingdom Bacillati; phylum Actinomycetota; class Actinomycetes; order Kitasatosporales; family Streptomycetaceae; genus Kitasatospora; species Kitasatospora sp. NPDC127067. Next base: position 47,470 of record NZ_JBHXEM010000065.1, read on the forward strand.
TCGCGGCGGCGGGCCGATGGTGGCGGTGTACCGCCGTGGGGGGGGGGGGGGGGCGCGCCCCCCCCCCCCCCCCCCCCCCCCCCCCCCCCCCGCCCCCCCCCCCCCCCCCCCGCGCCCCCCCCCCCCCCCCCCCCCCCCAAACCCCCCCCCCCCCCCCCCCCCCAAAAACAAACCAACAAAAAACACCCACC
>NZ_JBHXEM010000066.1:0-47622 GCF_042724755.1 Kitasatospora sp. NPDC127067
GCCCTGGACGGGGCGGCCGCTCCGGCCGGTTCCGGTGCGTTCGCGGGCCGTTAACGGCCCGTTACGGGCCGCTGCGGGCCGCCGTAGGCCCCGGCAGGCCTTTGCGGGGCCGCGTCCCCCGTGTGAGGTCGGCCGTCGCGCCCCTCGCCGGTAGGGTCGGCCGATGGTCCGACTGATCGACGACAGTGAGCTCACCGCCTCCCCGGTGGTGGCCAACAGCACGATGAACCGCGAGCGCGGGCTCACCGGGGTGAACAGCTACGCCCGCGAGCTCGGCTTCGACCCGCTCGCCTGGCTGGCGGAGCACGGGGGCGCGACGCCGGGGTGGCTGGACCTGTGCAGCGGCGAGGGCCGGGCGCTGCTGGCGGCGGCCCGGAGCCGGACCCCGGGGGCGGTCGTGGAGCTGACCGGTGTGGACCTGGTCGGCCCGCCGGCCCCGCCGCCGGACCTGGCGGAGCTGCCGCACCTGCGCCTGGTCACGGCGGCGGTGGCGGACTGGGAGCCGGAGCGGTCCTACGACCTGATCACCTGTGTGCACGGGCTGCACTACCTCGGCGACCAGCTCGGCGCGATCGCCCGCGCCGCCTCCTGGCTGACCCCGGACGGCCGGTTCGCCGCGCACTTCGACCCGGAGTCGGTGCGCCGCCCGGACGGCTCCGGCGCGGCCCGCGCGGTGGTGGCGGCGCTGCGGTCGGCCGGCTTCGATTACCGGGCGCGCCGGCACCTGCTGGTCCTGGACGGCGGGCGGAAGGTCGCGCTGCCCTTCGCCTACGCCGGAGCCGACCCGGCGGCCGGACCCAACTGGACGGGTCAGCCGGCGGTCGGGTCGTACTACCACTAGTGGGTGTGCGCCGGGGTGCGGGGGCGCCGCACGGCATTGTTGAACGTTGAACGCAACGTCCGAATACCGCCGGAGGTTTGAAGCCCGCCGGACCAGGATCGAGTCATGTCCGAGATCGGAACGAGGAGTTCTGGAGATATGACGATGAACGGTGCGATGGTGCTCGACGGCAAGGTGGCCCTGGTGACCGGCGGCAGCCGGGGGATCGGGGCGGCGGTCGCCCTGCGGCTGGCCGAGGACGGCGCCGACGTGGTGGTGACCTACCAGGGCGGTGCGGAGCGGGCCGAGGAGATCGCCGCGAAGATCACCGCGATGGGGCGGACCGGATGGGCCGTACGGGCGGACAGCGCCGACCCGCAGGCGGTGGAGGGCGTGGTCGAGGCCGTCGTCGAGCGGTTCGGGAAGCTGGACGTCCTGGTGAACAACGCTGGGGTCGGCGTCCTCGGCCCGATCGGCGACCTCACCCTGGCGGACGTCGACCGGGTGCTGGAGGTGAACGTCCGGGCACCCTTCCTCTACGCCCGGGCGGCCTCCGCGCACCTGGCCGAGGGCGGACGGATCGTCACCGTCGGCAGCTGCATCGCCCAGCGCGTCGCCTTCCCCGGCGCCACGCTGTACGCGACCAGCAAGGCCGCGCTGATCGGCCTGACCAAGGCGCTGGCCCGGGAGCTCGGGCCGCGCGGGATCACCGCCAACCTGGTCCACCCGGGGCCGATCGACACCGACATGAACCCGGTCGACGGCCCGTCGGCGGAGTTCCAGAGCGGGCTCACCGCGCTCGGCCGCTTCGGCACCGGCGCGGACGTCGCCGCCGCCGTCGCCTACCTGGTGGGCGAGGACGGCCGGTACGTCACCGGCGCCGAGCTGGCCGTGGACGGCGGCTTCGCCGCCTGACGCGCGGGGCCCGGCGGGCACGGTGTCGTGCCGGGCGGTTGTCGGCGCCCGCGCTTACGATCGCCCGGCACGACCCGTGCTCCCGTACCGGGACCCCGTACCGAGAGGTGTGCCATGACCGCAGCGGAAGACCCGATCGGGCTGCTCGCCCGGGCCCTCGCGCAGACCGCCGGGCTGATCGACGGCACCGGCGTCGAGCTGGCCGGCCACCCGACGCCCTGCCGCTCCTGGGACGTCGGCGACCTGATCAGCCACCTCCTGCACGACCTGCGGCAGTTCACCGTACGGGCGAAGGGCGGGCAGCCGGACTGGTCGCAGCCCTTCAAACGGGTCGAGGAGGACTGGCTGCACGCCTTCGAGGCCGGGGCGGAGGAACTGGTCGACGCCTGGCGCGCGGCCGGCGACCTCGGCGGCACCCTGGAGATCCCCGGCTTCGGCGTCCTGCCGGCCCGCTTCCCGGTCGACCAGCAGACCGCCGAATTCGCCGTCCACGGCTGGGACCTGGCCCACGCCACCGGCCAGTCCACCGAGGGCCTGGACCACGAGGTCGCGCTCGCCGCGCTCGCCTGGGCCGGTGGTGCGCTCAAGCCCGAGTACCGCGGCGCGGAGGAGGAGCGGCACGCCTTCGGCCCCGCCGTCGCCGTCCCCGACGACGCCCCGGCGTACGACCGGCTCGCCGCCTTCTTCGGCCGCGACCCGGCGGCGGGCCTGACGAGTTAGGCAGGGCCTGCCTCCGGACCCCCGGCCGCGGGGAGGCGCGCACCCCGGCGCCGCTCCCCGGCGCCGCACCCCGGCGCCGCTCCCCGGGGCCGGCGGTTCCTACGGGTGGCTCCAGCGGAACTCGATCTCCGGGTGGCGCGGCGACGGGCCGTCGAGGAGCGGGGAGGGGCGGTCGCGCAGGAAGCGGTCGGCGAAGGCCCGGACGTAGGTGCGGGTGAGCGCGGTGGCGCGGGCCGGGGGCAGGGTGCCGAGCAGGGCGGTGACGACCTCGGCGGGGAGGTGGTCCGGGAGGTTGCCCGGGGCGGCGGCGTGCGGCAGGTCGGTGAAGCCGAGGTGGCCTGCGCCCAGGGTGCGCAGCTGGCGGCCCCAGGCACGGTGGTGCTCGCGCCAGCGCTGCCAGGTGTCGTGGTCGTCGAGCGAGGTGAGCAGCAGGAACGGGCGGTCCAGCCCGAGCTCCGGGACGGGCGAGCCGAACAGGCCGCCGTCGAGGTCGAGGCCGATCCGCAGGCGCCGGTCCTGACGGAGCGCCTCGGCGGCCGCGGCTCCGCCCATGGAGTGGCCGAGCACGCCGATCCGCTCCTCGTCGATCCGGAACGGCAGCCGGCGGCCGGTCAGTTCACCGATGACGAAGCGCAGGTCGCCGACCCGCGCGGCGATCTCCTTGCGCTCGGCGGCGTCCCAGTCCGGCGGGTCCTCCGGCAGGACGCTGAGCACCAGTCGGCCGTCCGGGAACTCGACGGCGGCCGCGTCGTAGGTGTGGTCGACAGCCGCGACGAGGTAGCCGTGCGCGGCCAACTCCTCGGCCAGCGCGGTGCAGTTGCTGCGCCCGCCCTTGCGGCCGTGGCCGAGCAGCAGCAGGGGGAGCGGGCCGGGGTGGGCGGGTGCGCCGGCGCGGGCGGTGGGGCGGACCAGGGCGAGGGTGCCCGGGTCCAGCGGCAGGCTCCGCTCGATCACGGCCGCGACCCGGGGGGTGGTGTAGGGCGCGCGGTGCCGGCCGGCGGTGCCGCGCGCCGGGTACCAGAACTGCACCATCAGCTCGCGCGGGCCGGGGGCGGGTGCGAACGGGTCGGGTCGGTCGTGGTCCACCAGGTGCAGGCTCGTGGTGCCGACCGGCCGGCCGACGGTGGGCGCGGGCAGGTCGATGGTGCGGCGCGGTGCGGGCAGGTCGACGGTGCGCGGCGGGGCGGCCAGGGCGGGTCCGGCGGGCAGCAGGGCGGTGGACCCGCCCAGGCCCGCGAGGGCGAGCAAGGAACGGCGCCTGATCATGCGTCATCCTTGCCGGCTCGGCGACTGGGTCCGGCAAGCCTAGGTGGTCCGGACCGGCCGGGCCAGGGGCCGCGGAGTGCCGATCCGCCCAGGGCGGCCCAGGTCGTTCAGCGAGGGCGGCTCAGGGCTTGGCGGCCTGCCGCGCGGCGGCCTGCTTGATCGCCTCGCGGATGCGCGGGTAGGTGCCGCAGCGGCAGACGTTCTGGATCCGGTCGATGTCCGCGTCCGTCGGGTTCGGGGTGCGGCGCAGCAGGGCGACGGCGGTCATGATCTGGCCGGGCTGGCAGAAGCCGCACTGGGCGACGTCGCAGGCGAGCCAGGCCTCCTGGACGGGGTGGAGGACCTCGCCGTCGGCCAGGCCCTCGATGGTGGTGACGGTGTGGCCCCCGCAGTCCTTGACGGACCGGGTGCAGGGCTGGAACTCCTCGCCGTCCAGGTGGCTGGTGCAGGCGCGGCAGACGCCCACCCCGCAGCCGTACTTGGGGCCGGTGACGCCGAGCTTGTCGCGCAGGACCCAGAGCAGCGGCATGTCGTCCGGGGCCTCGACGCTGACGGGCCGCCCGTTGAGGACGAAGGTGTGGGTGGGCATGGGGAGTCGGGATTCCTCAGCAGGTGGTCGGATGGTGCCGGTGGTCAGAAGGCGATCGGGAAGGAGCGGGGGCTGGTGCCGGTCGCGCGGGCGTAGGCGTTGGCGACGGCGGCGGAGGCGGCCGGGACGCCCAGCTCGCCCGCGCCGCCGGGCGGTCCGCTCGGCGGCATCAGGTGGACCTCGACCACCGGCGGGGTGTGCCGCTGCCGGGCGTAGTGGAAGTCGCTATAACTGCCTTCCCGGAAGGCCCCGTTGTCCAGGTGGTTGCCGGCCTGGAGGATCACCGAGATGCCGTCGACCAGCGCGCCGGTCAGCTGGGCCTCCAGGCCCCTGGGGTTGATCACCCGGCCGACGTCGGCGACGACGACGGCCTTGGTCACCCGGGGGTTGGCGCGGTCGGTGGCGTCCAGCTCGACCAGGTACCCGGCGCTGGCGCTGTGCTCGTCGTGGTAGCCGATGCCCTGGGCCTGGCCGGGAGGCATCGGGCGGCCCCAGTTGCCGCGCTTGGCGAGCTCGTCCAGCACCGCCCGCCCGGCGGCGCTGCGCATCCGGTCGCGGCGGAAGCCCAGCTCGTCCTGGCCCATCCGGCGGGCGAGTTCGTCCATCATGATCTCGTCGGTGACCCGGACGGTGCCCGAGTAGACCGAGCGCCAGCTTCCGGTGTTCAGCTCCAGCGGCACCTCGGCGAGCAGCTGGGTGGGCACTCCGACGTCGTACGGGATCTTCTCGGTGAGCAGGAAGAACAGTTCGGAGGCGGTGAGCCCGGCCAGCGGGAGGTTGTAGCCGGCGGCGGTGAGCATGTCGCCGAGGCCGTGCCCGAGGTCGGTCCGGACGCCGGCCACGTGGTGCTCCCAGCTGAACACCTGGCCGAGGCCGTAGGTGGCCCGGATGACGTGGTGGCTGGCCGGGCGCACCCGGCCGTGGCGCATGTCGTCGTTGCGCGTCCACATCAGCTTGACCGGGCGGCCGGCGGCCTTGGAGACCTGGGCGGCCTCCAGGGCGGCGTCGAAGAACAGCCGGCGGCCGAACGAGCCGCCGCCGCGCACCACGTGGACGGTGACGGCGTTCTCCGGCAGGCCGAGTTCGGCGGCGATGGTGCCCTGGGCGAGGATCGGGCTCTGCGAGGCGAACCAGAGCTCGGCGCGGTTCGGCCGGACGTCGGCGACGGCGGTGAGCACCTCCATCGGGGCGTGGTTGACGAAGGCGAAGTCGAACTCCGCCTGCACCCGGTGGGAGAGCAGCGGCGGCGGGAGCGAGGGCAGGTGGGCGGCGCGCAGCCGGGACCGGACGTCGGCGTCGGACAGGCCCGCGACCGGGCCCGGGTTCCAGGTGGTGCGCAGCGCGTCGCGGGCCTTGAGCGCCTGGTCGAAGGTCTCGGCGAGGACTGCGACGCCGGTCGGGATCCGCACCACGCCGAGCACCCCGGGCATGGCGCGGGCGGCGGAGGCGTCCAGGGACTTGAGGGTGCCGTTGACGGTGGTCGGCCGGGCGACCACGGTGGGCACGGCGCCCGGGATCTGGAGGTCCCCGGCGTACTTGGCGCGGCCGGTGACGATGTCGCGGGCGTCGATCCGGCCGGTCGGCCTGCCCACCAGGCGCAGCTGGTCGGCGGTCTTGGGGACGGCCGGGACGGCGGGTACGGCGACTTTGGCCGCCTCGGCGGCGAGGTCGCCGTAGCCGAGGCGGCGGCCGTCGGGGGCGAGGACGGCGGAGTCGGCGGTGCGCAGGGTGGTCGCCGGAACGTTCCAGCGCTTGGCGGCGGCGGTCACCAGCCGGGCGCGGGCGGCGGCGGCCGCGGCGCGCACCGGGTCGTAGAGCGAGCGGATCGAGTTGGAGCCGCCGGTCAGCTGGTTGAAGAGCAGCTCGGGGCGGGAGTCGCTGAGCGGGACGTCGACGTCGGAGAGGCGGGCGTCGAGCTCCTCGGCGACGATCATGGCGATCGAGGTGGTGAGGCCCTGGCCGACCTCCAGTCGGGGCAGGTGCAGCGCGGCCCGGCCGGCGGGGGTGACTTCGAGGACCAGCAGGTGCGCGGTCGGCAGACCGGCGATGATCATCGCGTCGCCGAGGTCGACGATGTCGGGGATGCCGGGCAGGCCGATCAGCTGATGGGGGAGGGCGGTCTCCCGGACGGGTACGGCGGCCGAGGCGGGCCGCGGGACGGGGGTCGGGGCGGCGGCCCGTGCGGGGGCGGGCGCGGCGGCGTCGAGGCCGGGACCGGCGGCGATGGTGAGGGTGGGCGCGGCCAGCAGGTAGGTGAGGAAGCGCCGGCGGCGGGTGGCCCCGTTCGGTGCCGCGGTGTCAGAGGCTGTAGGGGTGTCCGGGGCGGTCGGGGCGGCGGCGGTGTCCGGGCCGCCGGGGAGGGCGCGGGTGTGCGGGTGGTCGGTGCCGCCGGGTCGGCTGGGGGAGTCCGAGGGGGCGGTGGAGGTGCTGATGGGGGGGCCACCCTTCGAGCCGGGGACGGCGACGGGAACGGGGCGGGCGGCGTGGCCCCGGCCCGGTGCCGGATCGCGAACGCCGTTGAGCATAAAAGGGCGCTACTGACGGGTCAACACGGTCAAAGTTGGCCCCTGGTCTGCCCGATCGCGGTTTCGCGGCGGGCGGCCGGAGTGGATTCGGAGCGGGTACGGACGGCGCTTCGGAGGCGCGGGCGAGGCCGGGGCGAGCTCGCCCGGAAGGGCTCGGAGGCGCCAACTGGCGCCTCTCGCACGCGGGTTCAGGGGTCGGTCGGCGGTGCGGCGGCGCGAGGGATTGGCCCAGGGAATTCCTTGATCACTGGACCGTTCCACTGGGCCGGTTTTTCCCTAGAGTGGGGGGCGTGCCGGCACCGGCGGTCGCGGAGATCGGCTCCGCGCGCCGCCCGTCCGGCGGTCGCGGACGGGGGTGACGGTCCGTGAAGACGTTTACGCAGGTGGACGCGTGTGGGTGACCGCCCGGATGCGTTCGGCGGGTGACACCCGCACACCAGAGAAGGAGGAGCATGCCGACCGACCGAGCCGCCCGTTGGGACGCCCTGCCGCCCGCCGGGCCCCAGCGGACCCTCGCGGCCGCCCAGTTGGCCGCCGCCGTGGGCGACGGCGCCTACTACACCTGCTCCGCGCTCTACTTCACCCGGGTCGTCGGGATGTCGCCGACCGCCCTCGGGCTCGGCCTCACCCTCGCCTGGGCACTCGGCTCCGTCGCTGGCGTCCCGCTCGGCCACCTCGCCGACCGGCGCGGCCCGCGCCGCACCTCGGTGGTGCTCGCACTCGGCACGGCGGCCGTGGTCGCCGCCTTCCTGGTGATCCGCTCCTACCCGCTGTTCCTGCTCGCGGTCTGCCTCTACGCCACCGCGCAGTCCGGCCTGACCGCCGCCCGCCAGGCGCTGGTCGCCGCCCTGGTGCCGCCCGCGCAGCGCACCGCCCTGCTCGCCCACATCCAGTCGACCCTCAACGGCGGACTGGCCGTTGGCGCGGCGATCGGCGGCATCGCGCTCAGCGTCGGCACCCGCGCCGCCTACCTTTCGGCCTTCGCCGTCACCGCGTTCGGCTTCCTGCTCAGCGCGCTGGTCCTGCGGCGGCTGCCCGAGGCCCCGGCCCCGGCGGGGCCGTCGGACGCCGGGCCGCGGCTCGCCGTGCTGCGCGACCGCCGGTACGCCGCCGTCACCGCGGTCAACGCCGTCCTGCTGCTGCGGATGCCACTGCTCAGCCTGATCATCCCGCTCTGGATCGCCGCGCGCGCCCCCGGGATCGGCTGGCTCGGCTCGGCGCTGTTCGTACTCAACACCCTCGCGGTGCTGGCCTTCCAGGTCCGGGCGGCACGCGGCATCACCGGACTGGACCCGGCCGCCCGGGCGGTCCGCTCCGCCGGGCTGCTGCTGCTCGGCTCCTGCGCCGTCTTCGGGCTGTCCGCGCTGGACGTGCCGGTCTGGGCGGTCGGCGCGCTGCTGGTCGCCGCCTCCGTCCTGCAGGTGGCCGGGGAGATGAAGCAGTCGGCCGGCAGCTGGCAGATCGCGTTCGACCTCGCCCCGGCCGGGCGGATCGGCCAGTACCAGGGCTTCTTCGGCACCGGCGTCGCCGTCGCCCGCACCCTCGGGCCGCTGCTGCTCACCACGCTGCTGCTGGACGGGGGCCTGGCCGGCTGGCTGGTCCTCGGCGGGGTGTTCCTCGCGGCGGGGTACGCGATGGGGCCGGTCGCCCGCTGGGCGGCGCGGGACCGCGGCCCCGCGGTGCCACCGCCGTCGCCGGTGGCCGCGGGTGCGTCGCCGGGGGCCTGAGCGCGAACGCCGCGGTGGCGGGCCACGACGGCGGGCCCGGGGGAGCGGGCCGGAAACCCGGTGGCCCCGGCCCGCCGCCCGCTGGCATGCTGGCCGCGTGGACCGACCTCAGATCCGGCTCGACTTCGCCCCCGAGCTGCACCTCTTCGTCTCCGCGCCCCGGCGGGCCGGCCGCACCTCGCTGCGCACCGACGGCAGCTCCACCCTCGGCCACGTCGTCGAGTCGCTGGGCGTCCCGCTCACCGAGGTCGGCGGCCTGCGGGTGGACGGCCGGGCCGTGCCCGACACCCACGTGCCGGCCGACGGCGAGGAGATCGCCGTCCTGGCCGTGGCCAGGCCGCAGCCCGTGCCCGGCCCGGCGCGCTTCCTGCTGGACGTCCACCTCGGCACCCTCGCCCGGCGGCTGCGCCTGCTCGGCGTCGACGCCGCGTACGAGAACCCCGACATCGGCGACGCCGCCCTGGCCGCCCGCTCGGCCGCCGAACAGCGAATCATGCTCTCCCGCGACCGCGGACTGCTGCGCCGGCGCGAACTGTGGGCCGGCGCCTACGTCTACAGCCACCGCCCCGCCGAGCAACTGCGCGACGTGCTCTCCCGCTTCGCGCCGCCGCTCGCCCCCTGGAGCCGCTGCACCACCTGCAACGGCACCCTGCACCCGGCCACCAAGACCTCGGTGCGCGAGCAGCTGCGGGACGGCACCGAGCGCTCCTACGACGCCTTCGCCCAGTGCGCCGACTGCGGCCAGGCCTACTGGCGCGGCGCCCACCACGCCCGGCTGGAGGCGATCGTCACCGAGGCGGTGCGCGACTTCGGCGACGGCCGGGCCGGCGGACACGTCCAGGGCTCCGGACAGGCCCAGGACTCCGGACACGTCCAGGACTCCGGGGAGGGTCAGGGCCGCATCGGGGTCGTCTCAGGGTAGGGCGCTCTGGTGGACGACCGGGCGCGCGTGGTCCCATCGACGGTGGGGGACGGGACCACGCTACTCGCTCGTACGAGAGAGGCCAGGTCGTCGCAATGAGCAATCAGGCAGGTCGGCAGCCCTTCCACAGCGCGGACGTCGGGGACGCCGCCGTGGTGACGGTCCCGGACGGCGCCGAGGTACGCCCGGAGGAAGGCCCCCGGAAGGCGACCGTCCGATGAGGCGGGGGATACCGCGCCGCCCGCTGGCGGCGCTGGTCGCGGCTGCCGCCGCACTCGGACTCTCGGTCGTCCCGGCGGCCGCCGCCGGGCCCGATACGGGGGCCGGCGGGCCCGCCGAGCCCCATCTGCGGTCGCGCTACGTGACCATGCCGGACGGGGTCCGCCTCGCCGTCGACGTCTACCTGCCCGAGGGCACCCGGGCCGGCGCCCACCTGCCCACCGTCCTGGTCACCCAGCGCTACTGGCGGGCCCGGGTCCGGGCCGGCCAACCCGGCGGTGCCGGCGGCGAGGCCGACCGGTGGACCGCCCGCGGCTACGCCTTCGTGACCGCCGACCTGCGCGGCACCGGAGCCTCCTTCGGCACCCTCACCTCCGAACTCGGCGCCGACGTGACCGCCGACAGCGGCCCGCTCAGCGACTGGATCGCCGCCCAGCCCTGGTCCAACGGCCGGGTCGGCACCACCGGCATCTCCTACGGCGGCGACACCGCGATGCTCGCCACCTCCCTCGGCAACCACCACATCACCGCCGCCGCCCCCATCTCCTACGACTTCGACCCGTACGAGGACCTGGTGCGCCCCGGCGGCGTGCTCATCGAACCGCGGATCGCCCAGTACGCGCTGCTGCTGCGCATCCTCGACGGGGCCGGCGGCACCACCTGCGAGACCGACGAGCAGACCCGCAGGCTCTGCGCGGACGTCGGCCTCACCGGCTTCCAGCCCCGGCCGGTCGACGGGCCCGACGGCCCGGCCCTGCTCGCCGCCGCGCGCGCCGAGCACACGGACAACGCCAACCTCGTCGAGATGGCGCACGCCGGCGTCCACCGCGACTACCGGGACGGCCCGAAGAGCTGGACGGTCGGCAGCGTCGGCGAGCGGACCGACGCCGTCGAGGCCGGCCGGGTGCCCGTCCTCACCCGCGCCGGCTGGCTCGACGCGGGCACCGCCAACGGGGTGCTCTCCCAGTTCACCGGCCTGTCCAACACCCAGGACGACTGGATCGGCCCGTGGAACCACGGCGCCGGCTGGCTCGCCGACCCGTTCCAGCCCGCCCGCCCGCTCACCGCGCGGGAACACGAGGAGAACGACCGGCGCGTGGTCGACTTCTTCGACCGCTACGTCCGGGGGAACGCCCGCCCCGACGGCCGCCGGCAGGTGCACTACTACACCTTCAACGAGGGCGTCTGGCGCACCACCACCCGCTGGCCGGTGCCCGGCACCCGCACCCAGCGGTTCCCCCTCGGCGCGGGCGGCACCCTCGGCACCCTCGGCGGCCTGGCGGACGACCGCCGCGGCGGCTCCGACCTGCTGCGGCTCGACCCGACCGCGGGCACCGGCCCGCTGGACCGCTGGAACACCAACCTCAGCGGAGACGAGGTCAGTTACCCCGACCGCGCCGCCGTCGACGCCAAACTGCTCAGCTACACCACCGCACCGCTGACCGCCGACACCCGGGTCACCGGCAACGGCAAGGTCGCCCTCGACGTCACCGGACTGGCCGGCTCGGCGCGCGGCGCCCTGCACGTCTACCTGGAGGACGTCGCCCCGGACGGCCGGGTCACCTATCTGACGGAGGGGCAACTGGCCCTGACCGAGCGGGCGGTGGCCGACCGCGACGACAACCCGGACTGGCGCCGGCTGCGCACCCCGCGCAGCTACGCGGCCGAGGACGCCGAGGACTTCCCGCAGGGCCGCGCCCAACGCGTCACCATCGACCTCCAGCCCGTCTCGGTGCTGTTCCGGCCCGGAGACCGGATCAGGCTCACCGTCGCCGCCGCCAACCCCGACTCCTTCCAGCTCCTCCCCGCCGACGGGCAGGCGGGCTACCGGATCGGCTGGGGCGGCGACCGCGGGTCGGTGCTGGAACTGCCCCTCGTGCACTGAGAGTTGCGCCGATAGTTGCGCCGAGAGTCGAACTGCGGGGCACCCGGTGGCGGCCGGGTGCCCCGCCCCGTCACGCGTCCACGACCTCCAGCCCGTACGCGGTCACGGCCTGGCGCAGCCCACCCGGGTACCCGGCGAGCGCCGGGGTGAACTCCCAGTCCCCGGAGGGATCGCGGTCGAACCGGCCGAGCCGCATCGCGGTGTTGGTCTCCGCGCCGTCCGCCAGGTGCACCACGGCCGCGTCCTGCCCGGAGCCGGCCTCCAGGATCAGCGCCGGCCCGGCGAATCCGCCCATGGTGGCCCCGGGGTGGTTCTCGGTGTCGGCGGCGGCGATGACGACCAGCCGGTCGACCTCGGCGGGCAGCGCGTCGAAGTCGACCATCAGGCAGGCGTTCGCGTCGCCGTAGCCGGTCACCAGCCGCACCGAACCGTCGGGCGTCGAGCCGTTGTTGTAGAAGACCAGGTGGTCGTCGGAGAGCGCCGCGTTGCCCGTGCAGACCAGCGCGGCGATGTCGTACTCCTCCTCCCCGGTCCAGTGCAGGAGCAGCCGGGAGGGCTCGGTGGCCACCTCGATCGCGGGCAGGTCGTCCAGGGCGCCGGCCGTGGCGGAGGCCTCGTCCTGGGCGTCCGCGAACACCTCGTCGAAGCCGTGGTGCCTGAGCAGCCCGACCAGTTCGGAGCCGTTGATCAGGCTGATCGGCTTGCCCGCGACGAACTGGTGCGAGCTGGGGCCGAACTTGCTGGTGGTGACCAGGACGGCCTTGGTCGCGTCCCGGTCGTGCCGCAGCGTCCCGTACAGGTCCCGCACCGCGGAGGGCGTCACCGTGTCCCGGTACCGCTTCACCTGCACGATGACGTTGCCGCCCCGGAACGGGTCCGGGTCGATGCCGCGGACGTCCACGCCGCCGTCCCGCGACCGGGCGGTGAGCTCGACCTTCATGCCCATCGCCTCCATCAGCCGGCCGATGAGGCCCTCGAACTCGACCGGGTCCATCGCCAGCAGGAGTTGGAGTTCGCGGACGCGCCTGGCCATCCGGCCGCGGTTGGCGTTGGTGTCGTCGCGGAGGTGACGGAACAGCGCGCGCTGGGCGCGGCGTTCGTCGGCGTCGGGGTTGCTGAGGCGGTGGAGCTTCCGGCTCCGGGACATGGGCGTGCCCCCTCTTGCGTGGTGACGGTTGTTGCAGGCGTCACCGTAGGGGAATCGTGGACGAAGAACTGTCGGGCCGTCGGTTCCGCCGCACAATCGAGACCTGGGCCGATACGGGCCGCCGCCGCGGCGGGTGCGGGTGCGGGTCGAGGGCCCCGGGCGCGGGCGGCGCGGGTGCCCGTCCGGGTCGGGGGGCGTTCGCGCCGGAGGGTGGCGGCGCCGGTCGAACGGCGGGGGTGCTTTCGATGGCCGTCCGGACGGCGGACAATTCCCCCAGGAGCCGAGGAGGAGGCCGCGGTGGAGTTCGAGGTGATGATCGAGATCCCGCAGGGGTCGCGGAACAAGTACGTGATGGACTTCGCGGCGGGCCGGATCCGCCTGGACCGCACCCTCTTCACGGCCACCCGCTACCCGGCCGACTACGGCTTCGTCGAGGGCACCCTCGGCGGCGACGGCGAACCGCTGGACGCCCTGGTGCTCGGCGGCGAGCCGGCCGTCCCCGGCTGCGTGCGGACCTGCCGGGCGGTGGCCATGTGGGTGATGCGCGACGAGCGCGGCCCGGACCAGAAGGTGCTCTGCGTCCCGGCCCACGACCCGCGCTACGCGGACCTGCGGGACATCGACGACCTGCGAGGGTTCGACCTGCTGGAGATCACCCACTTCTTCCTGGTCTACAAGGACCTGGAGCGCGGCAAGTCCGTCGAGGGCTCGCACTGGGCGGGGCGCGACGCCGCCTACGCCGAGATCGCCGAGTCGCGCGCCCGCGCGGTGGGCACCCGCTTCGCCGACCCGGTCTGAACGGGCGCCCGGGGGCGGGCCGGTGCGCCGGTGCCCGCCCCCGGACGGTCCGTCAGAGCCGGGCGGTGCTCAGGATCGCCCGCACCTCGTCGCCGATCGCGGCCTCGTTCCGCTCGAACTCCGGTGCGGTGAGCAGGTTCGGGTCGGCCGGCAGGCCGGTCAGGACCGGGGTGTGCAGATGGCCGCCGGGCAGGCCCGGGGCGAGGATCGTGCGCAGCCGGTTGGAGCGGTAGGCGACTTCGTTGGAGAGGTACCCGCCGCCGCCACCGGAGACCGCGCGGGAACCGGGGGTGGGGCCGTCCGGCCGGAACACGGGGGCGGTGGCGCCCGCCGGGATCTCGGTGACGAAGGTGTTGAGCAGCACCGGGTAGGGCTGCTGGACGGCCCTCATGGCGTCGGTCGGCAGGGTGGTGCGGACGAACTGCGGCCCGGGGGCCAGCCCCGGGGCGTCCACCGGGTGCTGGGTGGTGCCGCCGGAGAGCGCGGCGACGTTGTCGGTCGCCGGGTCGGCGGAGCGGGCGCGCCCGGCCCACTCCTCCAGGGTGAACTTGCCCGGGTAGCCCTGGCTGATGCTGGTGACCAGGTCGGCGGACTGCCGGCCCGGCCGCAGGTGCGGGGCGAAGGCGCGCTCCACGATGCCCCCGTCGAAGTCCCCGTAGCGCACCGGCAGCACGACCGCCCGGACCTCCGCGGTGCTGCCGTCGGCGAGCGTGATCCGCTGCCCGTGCAACTGCAGGACGGCCGAGCCGGAGGGGTTGGCGCGGCGCGGCTCGGTGTCCAGGCCGAACGGGTCGAAGCCGCTGACGAAGATCCGCCGGACGCCGCGGGCGGAGTCGAAGCCGTCGTCCAGACCGCGCGAGGCGTCCTCGAAACGGGACCGCAGCGCGGCGTGGTCGACGCCGAACCGGGGCTGCCAGCGGGCGAGCTGGACGGTCATGGCGAGCCTGGTCCAGTACAGCGGGCGGTCGTCCCGGGCGGGCAGTTCGCCGCTCGGCCGCCGGCCCTGGGCGCGGTCCAGGCCGGCCTGCCAGAGGGTCCGGCCCCAGGCGGTCACCACCCGCTCGGCCTGCCGGGCGTTGCGGGCCCCGCACAGGGCGGCGGGGAAGCCCCCGGGCAGCTCGCCCAGGCCGGAGCGCTCGGTGAAGCCGGTCGTGCGGGCGTCCTGGAGGCGGGTCTGCTCGGCGTCCAGTGGCACCGTGGCGGAGGTGCGGCAGCCGGCCGGGGCGGCCTGGGCGGCGGCCGGGGCCAGTAGGGCGGCGAGCGTTCCGGTGAGCGCGGCGGCCAGTCCGGCGGCGCGGCGTAGATATGTCATGTCCGCTGACAATAGGTCCGGACCTGACGGCCCGCCAGAGTGCCGACCCGGCGCCCCCTGCTGCCGGGCGCTCCGCCCGTCCGAGGGAGAGGCCGCGCCCGCGCCCACCGCGCCCACCGCGGTGCTTCTCCGGCCGCCGCCGGGGCGCCCGGACGGTGTTCCGCCGCTGGTGGGGCGGTGTTCCGGCCTTGACGGAAAACTGATGGTTCGACCGGGAACCGAGGCAACTTCTACAGCGTTGTCGTGGTCGAACAGCGGTACTCGTACGGTGGTGGAGGAGTTCCATGAGCGTGGCCCTGACGAAGGGCGGCAACGTCTCCCTGGGCAAGCAGGCCCCCGGGCTGAGGGTGGTCCGGGTGGGCCTCGGCTGGACGGCCGGAGCCGGGTACGACCTGGACGCCAGCGCGCTGCTCTGCGGGGCGGACGGGAAGGTCGCCTCGGACCAGCACTTCGTCTTCTTCAACAACCTGCAGAGCCCGGACGGCTCGGTCCGGCACCGGGGCGGGTCCGGCGGCGGCCCCGACCGCGAGCAGATCGAGGTCCGGCTCGCGGAGGTCTCCGCCGGGGTGGAGAAGATCGTCTTCGCGGTGGCGATCTACGACGCGGCGCAGCGGCGGCAGTCCTTCGGGCAGGTCCGCGGCGCCCACATCCGGGTCGCCGACCCGGACACCGGCGCCGAGGTGGCCCGGTACGACGTGGCGCCGGAGGCCGGCAGCGAGACGGCGATGGTGTTCGGCGAGCTGTACCGGCACGGCGCGGACTGGAAGTTCCGCGCGGTCGGGCAGGGGTATGCCGCGGGGCTCGCGGGCATCGCCGCCGACTTCGGCGTGGACGTCCTGCAGCCGGCGCCCGCCGCCGCGCCCGCCCCGGTGAAGCCGCCGGTCGCCCCGCCCGTGCCGCCCGTAGCGCCGCCCGCGCCGCCGGTCGCGCCGCCCGTTCCGGTCGCGGCCGCGGTGCCGGCCGTGCTGCCCGCGGCCGTACCCGCCGTTCCGACGACCCCGCCAGGACCAGGGAGTTCCCCCGTGACGTGTTTCTTCGACCCCTCGCACGGCGCCGGCACCACGGCGGTGTACTGGTCGCCGCAGTGGGGCGTGCCGCGCCGGATCGAGGCCTGCGTGGCCTGCGCCCAGCGGGTGCAGACCAACGTGCCGCCGTTCTACACCCCGCAGCCGGCCGGCTACCCGCAGCCGGTCCAGCAGCCGGTCCAGCAGGGCCAGCCGCAGGTGCCCGGCCAGCAGGCCCAGGGCGGGCGGCGCTTCGGCACCGGTGCGCTGATCGGTGCCGGCGCGGCCGGCCTGGTCGGCGGCGCGCTGCTGAACGAGGCCTTCGACGACGACCCGCAGGTCGTCGTCAACAACTACTACGAGGACGACGGCTTCTTCTAGGCCGTCGGGCCGGAGCCCCGGAAGGGCCGTCGGGGCGCCCCCCGGCGGCCCTCGTTGTCGGAGCGGTGCGTTTGAATGGCGCCGGAGTACCGTTCCGACCGGGGGAGACGCACCGATGACCACGACCGACGCCGAGCTGACGGCCGCCGTCCGGAACCCCGACGCGGCCTGGCTGGAGTCCTGCTTCGGCCCCGGCACGCTGTGGCGGCCCGAGCCCGCGGCGCTGCCCGAGCGGCTGACGTCGAAGGAGGCCCGGGCGTTCCTGACCGAGGTCGGCGTGCCGGCCGTCGAACTGGACTTCCTCGGCTTCGACGCCACGAAGCTGCCCGAGCGCGGGATGTGGGAGGCGGACCTGGACGAGCTGTTCGGCGAGCGCACCCCGGACGACGACACCCCGCCGAGCAACTGGGGGTACTGCGTCGGCACGTTCGACGACCAGCACCTGATGGTGGCCGGCGACACCGGCGCCGTACGGGTCTACGACCCGAACGGCTGGGACCACGGGAGCGGCTACGGCGGCCGGGCGGCCGACTCGCTGCCCGAGGTGATCGGCGCGCTGGGGCTGCTGGCCCGTCTGGAGGGCCGGATCCGCGGTGGGGACGCCAGGGCCGCGCTGGACGAGTTCGCCGCGCTGGTGGCCGCGGCGGGGCAGGGACCGGACGAGTCGGACCTCTGGGTGGGCCTGCTGGAGAACCTGCGCGAGGAGTACGAGGACCTGGACGAGGGCTGACGCCCCGGGCCCTTCCCGGCCCTTCCCGTGCCCTCCCGGCCATTTCCGGGCCCACCTCGGCCCACCCGGGCCCGACGGCCGCACAACGCTTCGGCGCTGTGCGGCCGTTCGCGTCCCTGGGGGCCGGCCCTACCCGTCCCGGCGCCGGTACGCCCCGGCCCGGGCCGCCGCCTCGGCGGCCTCCGCCGCACGGTCGGCGGACGCCTCGTCCAGCGGCTCCGCGGTGGTGAGCATCCGGTAGTAGAGCGGCGCCGAGACCGCCCGGACGACCTCGGACCCGTCGGTGTCCGGCGGGAGTTCGCCGCGTTCGACGGCCGCGGTGACGCACGGCGCCCACTCCTCGACCCGGCGCCGGTAGAAGTGCCGCAGGGCCTCGGCCGCGTCGGGGTCGCAGGTCGCCGCCACGATGACGGCGCGGAAGAGCGCGCCCTGCCGCGGGTCGGCCAGGGTGCGCTGGACGAGCCGGGCGTTGGCCCGCAGGTCCCCGGCGAGGGAGCCGCTGTCGGTGCGCGGCAGCGACTGCTCGGCCATGTCCGCGAGCAGGTCCGCGACCAGGGCGGTGGTGCTGCCCCAGCGGCGGTAGACGGTGGTGCGGCCGACCTCGGCCCGCTGGGCGATGTCGCCGAGGTCGAGGCCGCTGAAGCCGCGCTCGACCAGGGCGTCCTCGGCGGCGCGCAGGACGGCGGCGCGGACCCGGGCGGTCCGGCCGCCGGGGCGGACCGTGCCGGGCGTGGAGGGCTCGGGCGTGGAGGGCTCGACGGCCATTAACGGGATTCCTGTTCCATTAGAAGCGTGAGGTCTGCTAGGTTCAGGGCATCCTAACGGAACGGGAGTCCCATTAGGGGCTCCGAGGGGAGAACCGTCATGACCATCGCCACCGACATGGAGTACCGCAGGCTCGGCGCGTCCGGGCTCAAGGTGCCCGCGCTCAGTCTCGGCACCGGCACCTTCGGCGGCCGCGGCCCGCTGTTCGGCGCCTGGGGCACCACCGACGTCCAGGAGGCCCGTCGGCTGCTCGACATCGCCATCGACGCCGGTGTCACCCTCTTCGACACCGCCGACGTCTACTCCGACGGCGCCTCCGAGGAGGTGCTCGGCCAGGCGATCCGAGGCCGCCGCGACCAGGTGCTGATCTCCACCAAGGCCGGACTGCCCACCGGCGACGGCCCGCAGGACGCCGGAACCTCCCGCGCCCGGCTGGTGCGGAGCGTGGACGACGCGCTGCGCCGCCTCGGCACCGACCACCTGGACCTCTTCCAGCTGCACGCCTACGACGCCGGCACCCCGATCGAGGAGGTGCTCGCGACCCTGGAGGACCTGGTCCGGGCCGGCAAGATCCGCTACACCGGCGTCTCCAACTTCTCCGGCTGGCAGCTGATGAAGTCCCTCGCCCTCGCCGACCGGCACGGCCGCCCCCGGTACGCCGCCCACCAGGTCTACTACTCGCTCGTCGGCCGCGACTACGAGTGGGAGCTGATGCCGCTCGCCCGGGAGGAGGGCGTCGGGGCCCTGGTCTGGAGCCCGCTCGGCTGGGGTCGGCTCACCGGGAGGATCCGCCGCGGGCAGCCGCTCCCGGACGGCAGCCGGCTGCACGACACCGCGGACTACGGCCCGCCGGTGGAGGACGAGCTGCTGTACCGGGTGGTCGACGCGCTGGACGAGGTCGCCGCCGAGGCCGGCCGCACCGTCCCCCAGGTGGCGATCAACTGGCTGCTGCGCCGTCCGACCGTCTCCTCGGTCATCATCGGCGCCCGCAACGAGGAGCAGCTGCGCCAGAACCTCGGCGCGGTCGGCTGGGCGCTGACGGAGGACCAGGTGGCCCGGCTGGACGCGGCGAGCGCGCGCACCGCGCCGTACCCGTACTTCCCGTACCGCCGGCAGGAGGCCTTCGCCCGGCTCAACCCGCCCGTCGCGGGCTGAGCGGCCTCGCGGGCCGAGCGGCGCGGGGGCGAAGCGGTGCGCGAGCGGCGTGTGGGCCCCGGCCCGGGAGATGTCCGGGCCGGGGCCGGACCGGCTTCTGCGGGGCGGCGGTCGGCCCCACGCCGGTGGCTGCGGTGGTGGCTGCGGCGGCTGTGGCCGCGGCCCTCAGGCCTGCCGCCGGTGCCAGGCGCCGAGGAGTTCGGCCTCCCGCTCCGGGGTCAGGGCGTCCGGCAGGGGCTCGAACGGCCGGATGTCGCGGGCGGTCTCGGCCACCGGGCGGAGGGTCAGGCCGGTGGCGAGGGCGGCGGCCGGATCGGCGGTGCTGGTGGCGCGGATCTCCGGGGCGGCGGGCCACAGCGGCAGGGCGCGCTCCGGGACGCCGGCGGCGCGCAGGAAGTCCTCGGACACCCAGGTGAGCGTGGTGCCGGGCGGGGCGACCGCGGCGGCGACGGCGTCCAGCAGGTCGCCCATGCCGAACGGCGGGGGCGTGGCGGCGTGGTAGGCGCCGCGGGCGCCCTGTGCGAGGAGGCCGAGCATCCAGGCGGTGAGGTCGCGGACGTCGACCACCTGGAGCGGCGCGTCCGGCCGGCCGGGGGCGAGCACCTCGCCGCCCCGGGCGAGGCGCTGCACCCAGTGGTCGAAGCGGTGGGTGTAGTCGCGGGGGCCGATCACGTACGTCGGGCGGATCAGCAGCGTCTGCGGGCCGAAGGCCTCCCGGGCGGCGCGCTCGCACTGGACCTTGAGGACGCCGTAGCTCTCGGCGGTGACCTCCGCGGCCTCCGGGCCGTCGGCGGGGAGCAGCGGGGAGTCCTCGGCGAAGCCCGGGGCGGCCGGGGCGTCGTACACCGAGAGCGAGGAGACCAGCAGGTAGCGCCCGGCCGCGCCGGGATCGAGGGCGGCGGCCAACTCCCTGACCTGGCGCGGGAAGTAGGCGCAGAGGTCGACGGTGGCGTCCCAGCTGCGGCCGCGCAGCGCGGACAGGTCGGCGTCGCGGTCGGCGATCAGGTGGGTGGCGTCCGGGAGCAGCCCGGCGCCGGAGCGGCCGCGGTGCAGCACCGTGACCTCGTGCCCGGCGGCCAGGGCCGCCTCGGCGAAGTGGAAGCCGATGAAGCGGGTGCCGCCGATGACCAGAATGCGCATTCGGACATCGTGCCAGCCCGCCCCGCACCGGGGCCAATCGGTGCTCAAGTTGTGCGTGGGGTGGGTGAGTCGGGGCGGATGTGCGGGGTTCCGGCGGGAAGCGTGTTCGACGGTCAACGGCGTGGGAGGGCGACGAACGGCGGCGGCGGGGCGTGGCCGGACGGTCCCCGCTGGTCAGCCGGGTGCGGGCGGGGCCGGCCGAACGGCCGAGACGGTCTCGTAACGCCTGATGGCGGGTCAAAGTTCCTTGTTCCCCGGCGAACTTGTGTGAAGTCCCTTTAAGCTCCCGTTAACAATGGCGGCTTTCCGCCACTCTCGAACTCGCTCATGAGGTCGGGCGGCAGGCCCAACTTGACGATGAGAGCAGGGATGACGACGACAAGTGAACGAACCGCCGGTGCCGCGCGCGGCCCCGGCGGACGGCGGACGGGCCCGCCCGGCCGCCGCGCCGCGGGCCTTCGCACCGCGGGCGGCGCGGTGACGCTGGCCGTGCTGGCCGGATCCTGGTCCCTGGCGGCGGCCCCTCCGGCCTTCCCCCAGACCGGTGACGGTACGGTGGCGGTCCACGTGATCCGGGCCGTGGACACCGACGGCGTGTGGACGCCCGGGCTGGAATCGGGCATGGCGGGCGTGAAGGTGACGCTCACCGACGAGGCCGGGGCCTCCGTCGAGGGCACCACGGCGGCGGACGGCACGGTGACGCTGGCACCGGCCGCGAGCAAGCTGACCGGCGGCAAGTACCGGGTCCAGGTGGTGAATCCGAAGCCGGGCGTGCTCTACCCGGCCTTCGCCTCCCGCGAGGGCCTGGACGGCGGGGCGAACAAGCTGAGCTCCAACGAGGAGTTCGTCGACCTCTCCGGCGGCAAGAAGGTGGAGATCACCACCGGGCTCTGGAGCCCGGGTGACTACTGCCAGAAGAACGCGCCGCTGGTGTCGACCTGTCAGAACCCGCCCCGGGAGGGCGACGCCCAGCACACGCTGGTGTCCTTCCCGTACGACGCCCGCGGAACGGCCGGTACCGACTTCACCCTGACCGACGTGGCCACGGCCGGGCAGACCGGGAACCTCTACGGCATCGCCTGGAACAAGGCCGACCGGCGGGTGTTCTCCTCGGCCCAGGCCAAGCGGACCACCGGCTACGGCCCCGGCGGCCCGGGCGGGATCTACGTCACCGACTGGGCGACGAAGAAGACCACGCTGTTCGCCACCGTCCCGGACGCGGGCACCACCCCGCACAGCCCGGGCAACGACGACGGCTTCCTGGCCGCGCCGGGCAAGGAGAGCCTCGGCGGCATCAAGATCACCGATGACGGCAAGGACCTCTTCGTCGTCAACCTGCACGACCGCAAGCTCTACCGCTACGACGCCACCGCGGCGACGGCGGCCGCGCCCAAGGCCGCCTACGCCATCCCGGACCCGGGCTGCCCGGCGCCGGGGGACTGGCGCCCGTACGGCCTCGGCATCCAGGACGGCGCCGGCTTCCTCGGCGGCGTCTGCTCGGGCGAGTCCACCGGCAAGGCCTCGGACCTGCGGGCCGTGGTGCTGCCGTTCGACCTGGCCACCGGCGCGTTCAAGTCGGCGGTGCTGAACCAGCCGCTCGACTACCCGCGCGGCAACACGGTCGGCACCCAGTGCCCCGGCTCCAGCTGGTTCCCGTGGCAGGACAGCTTCCCGACCACCCAGAACGGCCATGCCTGCGGGGCCAACTACCTGGCCAACCCCGAGCCGGCGGTGGCCGAGATCGCCTTCGAGACCGACGGCTCGATGCTGCTCGCCTTCCGGGACCGCTTCGGCGACCAGTCGGCGGCCGGCCCGACGGCCGGCCAGGGCTCCATGGTCCTGCCCGGCGGTGACCTCATCAAGGCCTGCCCGGTGAACGGCACCTACGTGCTGGACACCAACCTGGGCTGCGGGTCCACCACCCGGGGCCAGCGGTTCTTCGACAACAGCCGGATCGGCCACAACAACCCCGCCAACGCCGGGATGGCGTTCTCGAAGGCCGAGGACTCCATCGTGATCTCGGGCTACGACAGCGACAGCAAGGCCTTCGGCTACGGCAGCGCCTTCCAGAAGCGCGACGGCAAGGCGGACGGCGGCGTGCGGCTCAACACGGCCCCGGGCGTCCCGCCGTTCGGCAAGGGCGCCGCGATGGGCGACCTGGAGGTGCTCTGCGACCAGGCTCCGCTCCAGATCGGCAACCGGGTCTGGTACGACCCCGAGCGCAGCGGCCTCCAACTGCCGGGCCAGAAGCCGGTTCCGGGTGCCACCGTCCACCTGTACGACGAGACGGGGAAGCTCGTCGGTACGACGAAGACGACCAAGCGCGGCGAGTACTACTTCGACGACAGCAACGTCGAGGGCGGCCTCAAGCCGAGGACCAAGTACACGATCAAGCTGGACAACCCGGCGGACTACGCCAAGGACGGCCCCCTCTTCCAGTGGGTGCCGACCGACCACGACGTCGGTGACAACCACTTCATCGACTCCAAGGGCATCGTTCCGAAGGACGGCAGGTTCCCGGAGCGGGCGCTGACCACCGGCGGCCCCGGCGAGAACGACCACACCTACGACTTCGGCTTCCGGCTGCAGGAGGGTGCGCTGCGCCTGGTCAAGCACGACCAGGACGGCAAGCCGCTGGCCGGCGCCAAGTTCCAGCTGTGGCACGAGACCAACGGGACCGACGGGCTCCAGCCGACCGGCGACAAGCCCGACACCAAGGTCGGTGAGCCCTGCACGACCGGCGCCGACGGCATCTGCCAGGGCACCGGCGTGCCGGGGACGTACTACTGGCAGGAGCTGAGCCCGCCGGACGGCTACGCGGCGCCGGAGGTCACCGTCCTCGGCCCGCTCAAGCTGACCTCGGCGAACCTCGACGCCGGTGTGGAGGTGACGGCCGTCAACAAGCTGATCCCCACCCCGACGCCGACCCCGACACCCACCCCGACCGAGACGCCGACCCCGGCGCCGACGTCGGCGGCTCCGGTGCCCCCGGCCCCGGTGCCCCCGGCGTCCGGGCACCTGCCCAACACCGGTGCGGGTGAAGGGATGCCGATCGTGTTGACCAGCGCGGCGGCGCTGATCGCCCTCGGCACCGCCACGGTGCTGATGGCCCGCAGGCGCAAGGCCGCCCGGCGCGGCTAGCCCCGCGCGGGGTACGTGAAGGGGGCCCGGCAGCGGGCCCGATCGGGCGGGTTCGTGGGACCGTTGGTCCCCGGGCCCGCCCGACTGTTATGTCCGACCGAGGAAAGGGAGCGGCTGCATGCCCCGCAGGACGAAGGCCGAAGGCCGCGGGCCACGGCGGTCCCACTGGCTCAAGGCCCTGATCGCGATCGTGGTGTGCGGCGCCGCGGCGGGCGGCGTGGCCGTCTACCGGACGGTCTCCGACGAGGCCGTCGAACGCCCGGTGACCACCGACGAGGCCGGCCGGCTCGCCCTGTCGCGCCTGAACCTCTACCAGGCGAGCCCGGTGGCGGTGACGCTCACGGCCGAGGAGGGCGGGGGCGTCACCATCCGGGTCGACGGGGTCGTCGACTACCGCAACCACCGGGGGGTCGGCCGCTACCGGACCACCGGCGCGAGCGGACCGCTGGACCACGGCCTGATCGTCTGGGACACCGGCGGCCTCGGGCTGGCCCCCGACCGGGCCGGCACCGACACCGCCACCGCCCCCGCCACCGATGCCCCGGCCTGGCAGCAGGCCGAGCGCATCCCGCGCCAGGGCTGGTCACCGCGGACCTACACGGCGGACCCGCTGGATGCCGGACTGAACCTGCTGGTCCAGCTCGGCGCGGACCGCCCCGACAACCCGCTGCTGCTCGCCCAGTCCGGGGCCCGCTGGCTGGGCCGGGACCGGATCGACGGCAAGGGCTACGACCGCTTCGCCGGTCCGCGCGCCCAGGGCTCCGCGCCCGACGGCGCCCGCTCGCCGCTGACCTACTGGGTCGACGGCGACGGCGGGCTGCGCCGGGTGACGATGCGGATGCCGGGGCTGGGCACCCCCACCACCGTCGAGCTCACCGGACGCCAGGCGGACGCCAAGCTGCCGGAGGCCCCGTGGCTCACCGGCTGACCCGGCTGACCGGCTGACGGCTGACCGGTTGACCCGGCCGGTCGGGCACGGTCGGGCACGGCCGGAAGCCCGCAGGACAGGGCGGTCAGCCGTACCAAAATCGTTGGTGAGGCAGCAATGGCTTCATCATCTTCCGTTCACCCGGACCCGGCTGCCAGCATCGGCGCACCGTCACCGCCCGAGGGAGTAGCCGATGAACCGCCCCCGTTCCCTGCGCTGTCTGGCCGCACTGTCCCTGGTCGTCCTGGCCGCCACCGCCTGCGGGCGCTCCGACCAGGGCGGCTCCCCGGCCGCCGGCGCGGCGCAGGCCGGACAGAACTCCGGGAAGAGCGCCGCCGAGCTGCTCCCGGCGAAGAACAAGCAGAGCGGCGTGCTCAGAGTGGCCACCTCCGTCGGCTACCCGCCGATGGAGATGTACAAGACCGGCACCACCGAGCTGACCGGGGTCGACCCGGACCTCGCCGCCGCCGTCGCCGGGAGGCTCGGGCTGAAGCTGGAGCTCGCCAACTCCTCCTTCGACGGCCTGATCCCCGGCCTCCAGGCCGGCCGCTACGACCTGGTGATGTCCTCCATGACGGACAGCGCGCAGCGCCGCCAGGCCGTCGACTTCGTCGACTACTTCCGCACCGGCGGCGTGATCATGACGAAGAAGGGCAACCCCGAGGGCATCAAGTCCATCGAGGACCTCTGCGGCAAGAAGGTGGTCCTCGCCAAGGGCAGCTCCAACCTGGAGATCGGCGAGCAGCAGAACGCCAAGTGCGCCACCAGGATGGCGATCTCGCAGAGCGAGGACGCCCCGACCGGGCTGCTCCAGCTGGACAGCGAGCGGGCCGTCGCCACGATCGTGGACTACCCGGTGGCGCAGATGTTCGTGCAGAACAGCGGCTCCTACGAGGTGCTGCCGGACCAGTACGGCACGGCGCCGTGGGGCATCGCGGTCGCGAAGAAGGACGCCGGGCTGCGCGACGCGGTGCAGAAGGCGCTCCAGGAGCTGATCGAGAGCGGCGAGTACCGCAAGGTGCTGGACACCTACCAGGTCGGCGGCAGCGCGGTGGAGCGCGCCACCGTCAACGCGGCGCAGTGAGAACGGCGGCACCGACGAGATGAGCACCGACATGAGAGACCCCGGGATCCCCGCCGACCCCGCGACGCCCGCGCCCGCGCCCGCGCCCGCGCCCGCGACGCCCGCCTACCCCGCGACGCCCGCCCCGGCACCCCGAACGGCCGCCGCCGGCCACGTCGACGACGACCTGGCCTTCGAGGTGACCGGCCGGCCCCGCCCGGCACGCTGGTTCGCCGTGCTGGCGGCCGCCTTCGTCGCCGTCTGGCTCGCCTGGACCGTCATCGTCAACCCCAACCTGCACTGGGACATCGTCGCCAAGTACCAGTTCGACGGCGTGATCCTGGAAGGGCTCTGGGTGACGGTCCAACTCACCCTGATCTCCCAGGTGGTGGGCATCGTCATCGGCGTGGTGGCCGCGGTGATGCAGCTGTCCGACAGCCCGGTGCTGCGGACCACCGCCGGCGCGTACACCTGGTTCTTCCGCGGCACCCCGCTGCTGGTCCAGCTGATCTTCTGGTTCAACCTGGCGCTGCTCTTCCCGGAGATCAGCATCGGCATCCCGTTCGACGGGCCCAAGCTGGTCAGCTGGCAGTCCAACACCCTGATCACCGGCTTCGTGGCGGCGCTGCTCGGCCTGTCGATCAACGAGGGCGCCTACATGTCCGAGATCGTCCGGGCCGGCATCCAGAGCGTCGACCCCGGGCAGCGCGAGGCGGGCGCCTCGCTGGGCATGTCCAACCGGCAGATCCTCACCCGGGTGGTGCTGCCGCAGGCGATGCGGGTGATCATCCCGCCGTTCGGCAACCAGTTCATCTCGATGCTGAAGACCACCTCGCTGGTCTCCGTCATCGCCGGCGCCGACCTGATGACCGTCTCTCAGCACCTCTACCTCGCCAACTTCGAGGTGATCGCGCTGCTGATCGTCGCGTCCATCTGGTACCTGGTGCTCACCACCATCGCGAGCGTCGCCCAGCACGCGGTGGAGCGGAGGTTCAACCCGGCCGGCGCCCCGCCGGCGCTGCACCGCCGAGTGCTGGCCAACCTGCGCCCGGGGCGCGGCGGAGCGGGAAAGCGCGTGAAGAAGGGGGAGGTCAAGTGACGACCACGGACCTGGGGAAGCCGGCCGCCGAGGTGGTCCTGTCGGCCCGGAAGGTGCGCAAGCGGTTCGGGGACCTGGAGGTGCTGCGCGGCATCGACCTGGAGGTCCGGGCGGGGGAGGTGCTCTGCGTGATCGGCCCCTCCGGCTCCGGCAAGTCCACCCTGCTGCGCTGCTTCAACCACCTGGAGAAGATCGACGCCGGGCGGATCGAGGTGGACGGCGAACCGGTCGGCTACGAGCCGTACGGCGCCTCCGGCAACAGACTGCGCGAGCGCCGGCCGCGCGACATCCGCCACCAGCGCGAGCGGATCGGCATGGTCTTCCAGCGCTTCCACCTCTTCCCGCACCGCACCGCGCTCCAGAACGTCATGGAGGGCCCGATCGCGGTCAAGGGCCGCCCCCGCGGGGAGGCCGAGCGCCGGGCCCGCGAACTGCTCGCCCGGGTCGGCCTGGCCGACCGCGCCGACCACTACCCGGCCCAGCTCTCCGGCGGCCAGCAGCAGCGGGTGGCGATCGCCCGGGCGCTGGCCATGGAGCCGACCCTGATGCTCTTCGACGAGCCCACCTCCGCGCTCGACCCGGAGCTGGTCGGCGAGGTGCTCGGGGTGATGCGCGACCTCGCCCGCAGCGGCATGACGATGATCGTCGTCACCCACGAGATGGGCTTCGCCCGCGAGGTCGCCGACCGGGTCGTCTTCATGGACGAGGGTGCCGTCGTGGAGGCCGGCAGCCCGGCCGAGGTGTTCACCGCCCCGCGGCACGACCGCACCCGGGCCTTCCTCTCGACGGTGCTCTGATGGGAGCGATGGGACTGATGGGAGCGGACGTGACCACGACCCCGGTCGACCTGCTGCTGCGCGGCGCCACCCTGGTGGACGGCACCGGGGCGCCCGCCCGCCCGGCCGACCTCGCCGTCGCCGACGGCCGGGTCACCGTACTGCCGCCCGGCACCGCCGTGACCGCGGCCGAGACCCTGGACGTCACCGGGCGGGTCGTCACCCCCGGCTTCATCGACGTCCACACCCACTCGGACGCGCTCGCCGCCCCCTTCGGCGGCGGCACCCACACCGACGGCGACGCCCTGGACGAGCTGCGGCTGGCCCCGCTGCTCCAGGGCGTCACCACCGAGATCAGCGGCAACTGCGGGATCAGCCTGTTCCCGGCGCTGCCCGGGCGGCTGCCCGAACTGGCCGAGCACCTGCGGGTCTCCTTCGGCCTCGGACCGGTGCTGCCCGCCGAGGACTTCGACGCCTTCGCCGCCGGCCAGCGGCCCGAACTGCGCCGCAACCACATCACCTCGCTGGTCGGCCACGGCACGCTGCGCGCCGGAGTGATGGGCTTCGAGGACCGCCCGCCCACCGACCAGGAGCTGGCCGCCATGTGCGGGCTGCTCGACCGGGCGCTGACCCAGGGCGCGGCCGGACTCTCCACCGGGCTGATCTACCCGCCCGGCGTCTACGCGGACACCGAGGAGATCGTGGCCCTGGCGAAGGTCGCCGCGCGGCACGGCAAGCCGTACGTGACGCACCTGCGCGACGAGATGTCCCAGGTGGAGAAGGCGCTGGAGGAGGCGCTGGAGATCGCGGTGCGCTCCGGCGCCCCGCTCCAGGTCTCCCACCACAAGACCGCCGGGCGGCACGCCTGGGGCGCCACCCTGCGGACCCTGCCGCGCCTGGAACAGGCCCGCGCCGAGGGCGTGGACGTGCTCTGCGACGTCTACCCGTACACCGCCGGCAGCACCGTGCTGCACGCGATGCTGCCGCCGTGGACCAGCGAGGGCGGGCCGGCCGCGCTGCTGGAGCGGCTGCGCAGCAAGGAGGTGCGGGACCGGATCCGGGCGGACATCGCGCACGGCGTCGAGGGCTGGGAGAACACCGTCGGCAACGGCGGCTGGGACCTGATCTCGGTGGCCGCCGCGCCCGCCCGCCGTACGGCCGAGGGCCGCCGGATCGCCGACCTGGCCGCCGAGCGCGGCGCCGACCCGGTGGACCTCGTCTGCGACCTGCTGCTGGAGGCGCAGGGCGAGGTGACCATCATCAGCCACTCGATGCGCGAGGACGACGTCCGCCGGGTGCTGGCCAGCCCGCTGTCGATGATCGGCTCGGACGGGGTGCCCAAACCCGGCCGCCCGCACCCCCGCTGGGCGGGCAGCTTCGCCCGGGTGCTCGGTCACTACGGGCGCGAACAGGGGCTGCTGCCGCTGGAGCTCGCGGTGCACAAGATGACCGGCCTGCCCGCCGAACGGTTCCGGCTGGCCGGGCGCGGCGTGGTCCGGGACGGCGCCGTCGCGGACCTGGTGGTCCTCGACCCGGCGGCCGTCCTGGACGGCGCGACCTTCGAGCGGCCGCTGCTGCCGCCGGTGGGCGTGGAGACCGTCGTGGTGGCCGGGCGGGTCGCGGTGCGCGGCGGCCGGCCGACCGCGATCCGGGCCGGAGAGGTGGTGCGGGTCCGATGAGCCTCGCCCAGGTGGCCGCCGCCGCGCGCAGCTCCGCGGCCCTGCCGCTGACCCTCGCGGTGGCCGCCGTCGACGTGGACGCCGCCGAGGCGGACCGCGGAGTCGACGCCGGCGCGGTCGGGGTGGACGACACCGTCGTCCTGCCCGTCGCCAGCGCCTCCAAGCTGCTGCTGCTCGCCGAGGTCGCCCGGCGGCTGGAATCCGGGGAACTGACGGCCCGACAGCCGGTGGAGATCCTCCCCGAGGACGTCACCGGCGGCACCGGCCTGCTCGGCCGGCTGAGCCGCCCCGACTGGACGGTGGAGGACCTGGCCTGGCTGACCGCCGCGGTCAGCGACAACACCGCCACCAACGCCCTGCTGCGGCTGGTCGGTCTGCCGGCCACCGCCCGGCTGGCGCGCGAGCTCGGACTGGAACGGCTCACCCTGCACGACCGGGTGCGCGACGAGCGCGGGCCGGACGTCCCGCCGGTCTTCGCCACCGGCACCGCCCGCGACCTGGCCCGGCTGGTGGCCCTCGCGGTCCGGGGCACCATGGCCGGCCCGGCCGCCTCGGCCCGGCTGCTCGGCTGGATGCGCGCCAACACCGACCACGGCCTGGTGCCCGCGCTGATCGACCACGACCCGTTCGCCCCCGGCTTCCCCGCGCCGCTGCCCGGCCGCCTGCTGGTCGCCAACAAGACCGGCACGGACACCGGGGTACGGGCCGACGCGGGCGTCATCGTGGGCGCCCGCCGGGTGGCCTACGCGGTCGTCGCGCACTGGGACGTGGCGCTCGGGCCCAGCACCGAACGGGCCGCCGTGCACGCCATCCGGGACGTCGGCCGAGCCCTCGCGGCCTGGGCCCAGCGACCCGCCTGAGCCGAACCGCCCGAGCCGGCCGGCCGGTGGGCTCAACGGCCGGCCGGCTCAGGCCGTGGGGGCGCTCAGGCGCCCCACCGCATGTCCAGCAGCGACCTGATCTCCCCGGCGGCGGAGCCGAGTTCGGCGAGGAAGGCGCGCAGCACCGGATTGCGGTTGGTGGGCCGGGTGGCCACCCCGATCCGGCGGTACAGCTGCGGATGGTCCAGCCGGCACACGTGCACCCCGGCGCTGTCGGCCAGGCCGAGTGCCGGGATCAGCGCGACGCCCATGCCGGCCCGCGCGAGGTTGATGGTCACCTGGTAGTGGTCGCTGCGGCAGCGCACCCGGGGACGGAACCCCTCGGCGGCGCAGGCGCGTTCGAGCACCGGCTCGCCGGTGCTGCCGCCGTGGGTGCCGATCCAGCTCTCGCCCTCCAGCTCGGCCAGCCGCACCACCGAGCGCCGCCCGAGCCGGTGCCGCAGCGGCACCACGACCACCTGCGGCTCGTCGAAGTACATCCGCACGTCCACCGCCGCCCGGCGGCACCACGGGTCCAGCGGGTGCTCGAAGACGACGGCCGCGTCCAGCCGGCCGGCCTCCAGGTCCGGGACCAGCTCGTGCGGCTGGCCCATGATGAGTTCCAGCTCCACCTGCGGGTGCCCGGCGGCGAAGGCGGCCAGCGCCCGGGGCAGCAGGTCCAGCCCGGCGGAGGCGAAGAAGCCGATCCGCAGCACGCCGGCCGCGGCCTGGGCGTGCGCCCGCAGGTCGTCCTGGGCGACGGCCATCAGATCGGCGATCGCCTGGGCGTGCTCGGCCAGCCGGACACCCGCGGGCGTCAGGCGCAGGGACTGCGGGGCCCGTTCCGCCAGCGCGACACCCAGCTCCTGCTCCAGACGGGCGAGCTGGTGCGAGATGGCGGACGGGCTCAGGTGCAGGGCCTGTGCCGCGGCCACGATGGTGCCCCGGCGGGCGATCTCCAGGAGGACGTGCAGTCGGGCGCTGTTCAGCATCGGCCCAGGTTAGACGGCATGCGACCGCTGCGCAGCCACCGGTTCCCCGGTCGGTCGCGCCGTCCCGTCGGCGGCGGTGTCCAGCCGGAGCAGGTCGTGCTCGGTCTCCCGGCGCACCACCACGCGGGCCTCGCCGTCGCGGACGAAGACCACGGCGGGCCGCGGCAGCTTGTTGTAGTTGGACGCCATGGCGTAGCCGTAGGCGCCGGTCACCGGGGTGGCCAGCAGGTCGCCGACCCGGAGGTCGACGGGGAGCGCGGCGTCGTCGATGATCACGTCGCCGCTCTCGCAGTGCTTGCCGACCAGCCGGGCGCGCCTCGGGCGGGGCGCCTCGGGGCAGCGCGGCAGGAAGGCCTCGTAGCGGGCGCCGTACAGGGCGGGGCGCAGGTTGTCGCTCATCCCGCCGTCCACGCTGACGTAGGTGCGCACGCCCTCGATCCGCTTGACGGTGCCGACCCGGTACAGGGTCAGCCCGGCCCGGGCGGCTATCGACCGGCCGGGCTCGACGCCCACCGGGCCGCTCCAGCCGGCGCCGCGCACCGCCGCGCGGACCCGCTCGGCCCAGTCCGCGAAGGAGGGGGCGCTCTGCCCGCCCAGGTAGGCCACGCCCAGGCCGCCGCCGACGGTCAGCCGGCGCAGGCCGTGCTCCACCGCGAACCGGGCCACCGCGGCGGCGCCGTCGGCCAGCTCGGCCGGGTCCAGCACCTGGGACCCGACGTGGGCGTGGACGCCCTCCAGCCGTACGGCGGCGGAGGCCCTGGCCCGGCGCACCGCGGCCGCGGCGGCGCCGCCGGCCAGGCCGAAGCCGAACTTGGAGTCGTGGCCGCCGGTCCGGATGGCCTGGTGGGCGCCGGCCGCGACCCCGGGCGCCACCCGCAGCTGGATCCGGGCCGGGGGCAGGCCCTCCTCGTGGTGCAGCCGTTCGATCCGGTCCAGTTCGTCGAAGCTGTCCACCACGATGTGGCGCAGGCCGACGGTGAGCGCGGTGCGCAGCTCGGCCTCGTCCTTGTTGTTGCCGTGCAGCACGATCCGGTCCGGGTCGACCCCGGCGTACAGGGCGGTGCGCAGCTCGCCGCCGGAGGCGACGTCCAGCAGCAGGCCCTCCTCGGCGGCCAGGCGGGCCATCGCGGTGCACAGGAAGGCCTTGGAGGCGTAGGCGACGTTGCCCCGGCCGAAGGCGGCCACCGCCTCGCGGCAGCGGCGGCGCAGGTGCTCCTCGTCGTAGACGAACAGCGGCGTGCCGTACCGGCGGGCCGCCTCGTCCAGGAGCACCCCGCCGACGGACAGGCCCTCGGGGCGGAACTCGGCGGTGAGCGGCAGCAGGCCCGGGTCGACGGGCGACAGGGCTGGCGACACAGGGGACACGGCTTCCTCCCGGGGAGCTGGTTGGCCCCGCCCATCCTCGGTCCTGCGGAGGGGGTGAGAAAGCGCATTCTTCCGGCCCTGAGCAGTACGGAAACCGATGCTCCGTCCCGCGGACGGCCCTGTGCCGGGCCTTGCATCTAAGCTTGCATCTATGGTGCTACGGTGTGGTCCATGGCCGACACCCCGCCTCCCGCCCGCGTCCCGGTCCCCGCCCGCGTCCCGGCCGCGGACCGCGCGTACGAACTGACCAAGGACCTCATCCTCGGCGGCGGCCTCCCCGGCGGGACGCTGATCAGCGAGGGCGAGATCGCCGAGCGCACCTCGCTCAGCCGCACCCCGGTCCGGGAGGCCTTCCTGCGGCTCCAGGCCGAAGGACTGCTCCAGCTCTTCCCCAAGCGCGGAGCCGTCGTGGTGCCGGTCGGCCCCGGCGAGGCCGAGGACGTGCTGGAGCTGCGCGAGGCGCTGGAGAGCACCGCGGTACGCCGGATCACCCGCCGCGCCGAACCGCTCGACGACCTGCTGCGGCAGCTGACCGACCTGATCGACCAGCAGCGCGAACCCGCCCGCCGGGCCGACCTCGGCGCCTTCGCCGACGCCGACGAGGCCTTCCACCGGGGCATCGTGACGGCCTCCGGCAACGCGCTCGCCGAGCGCTTCTACGGGACGCTGCGCGACCGCCAGCGGCGGATGGCCGTGCAACTGCTCCAGGTGCGGCCGGAGCGGCGGCCGCAGCGGCTGGCCGCGCTGGTCGAGGAGCACACCGCGCTGGTCGAGCGCATCGCGGCCCGCGACGCCGCCGGCTTCACCGAGGCGCTGCGCGCCCACCTGGACGCGCACCGCTGAGCCACTGCACCGCTGAGCCACTCCTCCCCTCTCCTCCCGCGCGGCGACGGCCGCGCACCCCGACGGACCGCCGGGACCACCATCCGACAAGGAGCAGCACCACCATGAGCACCACCCGGCCACCGTCCGCCGGTCCCGTCGCGCCCACCGGTCGGGGGAGGCCCTGGCTGGTCGCGGCCCTGGCCATGCTCTGCTGCGGCTGGGGCGGCAACCAGTTCACCCCGCTGCTGCTGATGTACCGCCACCTCGGCGGCTACTCCGAGGTCACCGTCGACGCCTTCCTGGGGGCCTACGTTCTCGGACTGGTCCCCGGACTGCTGGTCGGCGGCGCGGCCTCGGACCGCTACGGGCGCCGTCCGCTGATGATCGGCGCGGTCGTCGCCTCGCTCGCCGCCAGCGGTGTGCTGTGCGGCGGCGTCACGGGTGAACTCCCCATCTACGCCGGGCGGTTCCTCACCGGCACAGCCGTCGGCATCGCGATGGCCGTCGGCACCAGCTGGGTCAAGGAGCTCTCCCAGGCCCCGCACGACCCGGCCGCCGACCAGGGCGCCGGCGCCCGCCGCGCCTCCCTCGCCCTCACCGTCGGCTTCGGCCTCGGCGCCGGCGTGGCCGGCGCCCTCGCCCAGTGGGGCCCCTGGCCGATGGTCACCCCGTACCTCGCCCACCTGCTGGTCACCCTGCCCGCGCTGTTCCTGCTCCCGAAGGCCGTCGAGACCCGGGCCCGCTCGGCCGCCGTCCGCAGCCTCTGGGCCGACCTCAAGGTCCCGGCGGCCGGGCACCGGCGCTTCCTGCGGGTGGTCCTGCCGATGGCCCCGTGGGTGTTCGGCTCGGCCGGCGTCGCGTACGCGGTGACCCCGCAGCTGGTCGGCGACCGGCTCGGCGACTGGTCGCTGGCCTACGCGACCCTGCTGACCGTCCTCACCCTCGGCACCGGCGCCCTGGTCCAGCCCCTCGCCAAGCGCCTGGACTCGCTGAACTCGGCGCGCGGCGTCGTCGTCTCCATGGTGCTGATGGCCTGCGGCATGGCCGTCTGCGCCGGCGACGCGGCGGTGCGCTCCCCGCTGCTCGGCCTCGGCGGGGCGGTCCTCCTCGGCGCCGCCTACGGCATCGGCGTCGTCTCCGGGCTGCTGGAGATCCAGCGCCTCGTCACCCCCGACGACCTGGCCGGCATCACCGGCGTCTACTACGCCCTCTGCTACTCCGGCTTCCTGCTGCCCGCCGTGCTCGCGGCGCTCTCCTCGCTGGCCTCCTACACCGTGATGCTCTCGGCGGTGACCGCCCTCGCCCTCGCCAGCCTCGCCGTGATCGCCTTCTCCTCCCGCCGCACCGCCCCCGCCCCGATCCCGGCGGAAGCCTCCCGCTGACCCCACCACCGCCGCCGCCCCCGCCCGTTCCCGGGCGGGGGCGCAGAACGCTCTGCGAACCGGAAACCCACGGACATGAGCGGTCAGGGCACGTCCAATTCCGGTCGGTCGGCCGGACGGTGGCATGGTCTGAGGGAGAATCACGGAGGAAGGAGACAAGTTGTGAGTACGGCACCCCACGTCCCTGGCGACTACAGCACCGTCAGCGACCCCGAGAAGGCGTTGAAGTATGCGATCCGGCACATCGCGGGCGACCGGACCGAGATCATCGAGGGAGTCATCACCCCTCTGTCGCCGTCATGGGCGCACGAGTCCGCTGCCGAGTTCGTCCGTCGTCAGCTCGGGCCTCGGATGGACGAACTCGACCTGGTGTCCGGTTCCGGCAATCTCGATCTGCCCGGTAGCGAGAACTGGTACATCCCGGATCTGGCCATCGTGCCCGCCGAACTCGCGATGAAGACCGAGGGCGCGCTGCTGCCCGATCAGACCCTCCTGATCGTCGAGGTCAGTTCTCCGTCGAACGCGGAGACCGACCGCGTCGTCAAGCGCCGCCGCTACGGTCAGTACGGCGCCCCGTTCTACCTCCTCATCGACCGGCAGAACCGCAGCTGCACCCTGTACAGCGAGCCGACCCGTCTCGGCTACGCCGCAGAGAGCGGGCCGCACCCCTTCGGCACGCCCGTTCTCCTCCCGGCGCCCTTCGACCTGGAGCTCGACACCTCCCGGCTGTAGGGCTAGACCTTCGCGTCGTCCTTGGGGCGGGCGTGGGCGGGGAGGCCGTTGGCGAGGTCCTCGACCAGGAGGCGCCAGGCGATGGCGTCGGCGGCGGCGCGCAGTTGGGGGCTGCGGGGGCGGCCGGCGTCGGCGTCGAGGCGGGCGTTGAGCCAGTCGGACCAGGCGTGGGCGAGGGTGCGGACCTCGTGGGTGCCTGCCTCGGTGGGGGAGAGGGCGTCGCCCTCGCGCAGGAGGTAGCCCTCGGCGGCCATCCGGTCGAAGACCGGCTCCAGGACCTCGGGCGGCACCCGTTTGCGGGCGGCGATGAGGTCGAGCGAGGCGTGGCCGACGGCCTTGGTGTGGCCGGCCACCTCCATCAGCGCCCAGGCCCCGGCCAGGTCCACCCGGGCGCCGGCGCCGGCGACGATCGTCCGGACGGCGTCGAGGTCCACCTCGCGTACGATCCGGCAGACCGAGTACTCCAGGTGCGGGTCGGAGTCGGCGGTGGTCGGCTGGGCGAAGGCCTCGCCCATGTCGGTGGAGCCCGCCCGGGCGGTGTCGCGCAGCTGCACCTGTTTGAGGAAGAGCGACACCACGAAGCCGATGACGGCCACCGGGATGGTCCACAGGTACACGGTGTGCAGGGCGTCGGAGTAGGCCTGGACGATCGGCGCGGCCTGGTCGGCGGGCAGCTGGTGCAGGCCCTGGGGGCTCTGCGCGGCCTGGCTGAGCACGGCCGGGTCGGCGCCGGTCAGCCGGGCGGCGGTGGCGATCCCGTCGGCGAGTTCGGTCTGCAGGCTGTTGGCGTAGATGGTGCCGAACACCGCGGTGCCGAAGGAGCTGCCGATGGTGCGGAAGAAGGTCACCCCGGAGGTGGCGGTGCCGAGGTCGGCGTAGTCGACGGTGTTCTGCACGGCGATGGTGAGCACCTGCATGCTCAGCCCGATGCCGACGCCGAGCACGAACATGTAGAGCGAGGCCAGCGCGGGTCCGGTGTCGGGCTCCAGCCGGGACAGCAGGTAGAGGCCGAGCGCCATCACCGCCGTGCCGACGATCGGGAACACCCGGTACTTCCCGGTCTTGCTGACCGCGTTGCCGCTGGCGATCGAGGCGATCAGCAGACCGATCACCATCGGCAGCGTCCGCACGCCGGAGACGGTCGCCGAGTCGCCGTCCACGTACTGGAGGAAGGTCGGCAGGAAGGTCAGCGCGCCGAGCATGGCGAAGCCGACGATGAAGCTGAGCACCGAGCAGACCGTGAACACCGGGTTGCGGAACAGCCGCATCGGCAGCATCGGTTCGACGGCCCGGGTCTCCACCCAGCAGAACAGGCCGAGCGCCAGCGCGCCGCCGACGAACAGGCCGATGATCACCCCGGAGCTCCAGGCGTACTGGTTGCCGCCCCAACTGGTCGCCAGGATCAGCGCGCCGGCGCCGGCCGCGACCAGCACGATGCCCAGGTAGTCGACGACCGGGCGGGTCGCCGAGCGGACCGAGGGGATGGTCCGGGCGGCCAGGGCGACCACCACGACCGCGATCGGCACGTTGACGTAGAACGCCCAGCGCCAGGACAGGTGGTCGGTGAACAGCCCGCCCAGCAGCGGCCCGATCACCGTGGCCACGCCGAACACCGCACCGATCGCGCCCTGGTACTTGCCGCGCTCGCGCAGCGGGATGACGTCCGCGATCAGCGCCATGGAGGTGACCATCAGGCCGCCCGCGCCGAAGCCCTGCACGGCGCGCCAGGCGATCAGCAGGGTCATGTCGGTGGCCAGGCCGCACAGGAACGAGCCGCCGACGAAGACGATCGCCGAGACCTGGAACAGCAGCTTGCGCCCGTACAGGTCGCCGAACTTGCCGGCCAGCACGGTGGCCACCGTCTCGGCCAGCAGGTAGGACGTCACCACCCAGGACATGTGCGCGGCCCCGCCGAGGTCCGCGACGATGGTGGGCAGGGCGGTGCCGACGATGGTCTGGTCGAGGGCGGCCAGCAGCATGCCGAGCACGATGGTGGCGAAGACGACGTTCCGCTGCCGGACGTCCAGCACCGGCGGGGCGGAGGGCGGGGTCTCGGTGGCGACGGTCATGCCGTCAGCCTCCGGGGTGAGGGCGGCGGTCGCGATCCGGTTCGGCCGTTCGGGTGAGGACGGGCGGCGGCGGTCCGGACGGCGCCCCGAGTGCCTGCCCGAGCGGTGGCCCGAGTGCCGGCCCGAGTGCAGGCCCGGGCGGTGGCCCGGGTGGCGGCCCCGGGAGGCCCGGGCGACGATGGGCCGAACGAAGCCGACCGAAGTCGACCGAAGCCGACCGACGACGGGCCGAACGAAGCCGACCGGCGATCATCCACCGACCCGGACGCCCCGGCCCCGGGAAGAGGCTCCCCATGAACGCCGACCCCCCGCGCAGCAGCGTGCACCCGTCCCGGCCCGGCGCCACCGCCGTGGGCGCCCGAGCCGCCACCCGGCGCTGGCGGGCGCTCGCCGTCTGCCTGGTCGCCGGCTTCATGACCCTGCTGGACGTCAGCATCGTCAACGTCGCCCTGCCGACGGTACGGGCCGGGCTGCACATGTCCGACAGCGGCCTGCAGTGGGTGCTCAGCGGCTACGCGCTGGCCTTCGGCCTGGTGCTGGTGCCCGCCGGGCGGCTCGGCGACGCGCGCAGCCGACGGGCCGTCTTCCTCGCCGGGCTGGCACTGTTCACCGTGGCCAGCGCGCTCGCCGGGGCGGCGCAGAGCCAGGAGTGGCTGGTGCTGGCCCGGCTGTTCCAGGGCGCGGCCGGCGGGGTGCTGGTGCCGCAGGTGTCCGGCTTCATCCAGGTGCTGTTCCAGGGCGCCGAGCGCGGCCGGGCCTTCGGCGCGCTCGGCGCCACCATCGGACTGTCCACCGCGGTGGGGCCGCTGCTCGGCGGGCTGCTGATCCACCTGGTCGGCCCGCAGGACGGCTGGCGCTGGGTGTTCCTGGTCAACCTGCCGATCGGCGTCGCCGTGCTGCCGATCGCCCGCCGGCTGCTCCCGGCGCCCCCGCCCGCCGACCAGCGGGCCGGGCACCGGGACTTCGACCCGGTCGGCGTGCTGCTGCTCGGCGCCGGGACGGTCGCGCTGCTGCTGCCGTTCGTCCAGGCGCAGCAGTGGCACGGTTCGGCCCGCTGGCTGCTGCTGCCGCTGGCGGCGGTGCTGCTCGCGGCCTTCGTCGGCTGGGAACTGCACTACGGGCGGCGGCGCGAACCGCTGGTGAGCATGGCGCTGTTCGCGGTGCGGCCGTACGCGGCGGGCACGCTGCTGTCGCTGGTGTACTTCGCCGGGTTCACCGCGATCTTCTTCATCTTCACGCTCTACCTCCAGGCGGGCCTGCACTACTCGGCGCTGACGGCGGGCCTGGCGATCACGCCGTTCGCGGTCGGCTCGGGGGTGTCCGCGGCGGTGGGCGGGCGCCTGGTGAGCCGGCTGGGGCGGCGGCTGGTGGTGGCCGGACTGGTGCTGGTGCTGACCGGGCTGCTGGCCTCGGCGCTGGCGGTGCAGCTGTGGTCGGGGCCCCGGGTGGGCTGGACGACGGCTCTGCCGCTGCTGGTCGCCGGGGTGGGCAGCGGGCTGGTGATCGCCCCGAACCAGACGCTGACCCTCCAGCAGGTGCCGGTGGCCCGGGCGGGCAGCGCGGGCGGGGTGATGCAGACCGCGCAGCGGGTCGGCTCGGCGGTGGGCATCGCCGTCGTCGGCTCGGTGTTCTTCGCCCACGCGGCCGGCCCCCGCCCGGACTGGGCAATGGCCTTCCAATTGGGCGTGACGGTGGCGGCCGGGCTGGTGCTGACGGCGCTGCTGGTGGCGGTCGCCGACATGGCCTCGGGCCGGGGCGGCTTCCGGGCCGCCGGGCCGCGGGTGGGGAACGGGCCGTGACGGGCGCCCGGACGGCCTTCCTGGCCGCCGCCGGTACGGCCGAGGAACTCCTGCGCCGCCCGGAGGTGGCCCGGGCCTGGCAGCGGCCGAGCGCGTTGGCGCGGTGGAGCGTCGGCGGGCTGGCCGGGCACCTGGCCTACCAGGTCCTCTGCCTGCCGGAGCTGCTGGCCGCGGCCGTGCCGGCCGAGCCGGTGGTCGGCCTGCTGGAGTACTACGCCCGCTCGGCCTGGGTCGGTGCCGCGCTCGACGCGGACGCCAACGTGCGGATCCGGCAGGGCAGCGAGGCCTTCGCGGCCGACGGTCCGGCCGCGCTGCACCGCCGGCTGGCCGCCGTGCTGCCGGAGCTCGCGGGCACGCTCGCGGCGGCGGCCGGCACCCGGCCGGTCCGGCTGCCGTTCTGGGGCCCGTGGTCGCTCACCCTGGACGACCTGCTGGCCACCCGGACGATGGAACTGGCCGTCCACGGCGACGACCTGGCGGTCAGCGTCGGAGTGCCGGGCCCCGAACTCCCGCCGGAGGCCTTCGAGTCCGTCGTCGTCCTGCTGACCCGGCTGGCCGCCCGGCGACACGGCCGGGCGGCGGTGCTGCGGGCGCTCAGCCGGGCGGAGCGGGCGCCGGGGAGCATCGCGGCGTTCTGAGCGCCCCCGCTCGGGGCCATCCGGTGCTGGGCTCTCCGCTGCGGGGTTCTCCGCCGCGGGCCTTCCGCTCCGGGCGCCCTCCCGGCCGTCAGTGGTCCCGACGGTGGACCGCGAACGCGGCGACCGCCACCGAGGCCAGCGACCACACCGCGAAGGTGACCCAGGCGCCCGTGACGGTGGCCGGGTACTCGGACGGGCGCATTCCCGCCAGGGTGGTCCGGGCCAGCCGCTGCCAGGCGGGCATCGGCAGGGCGTGCAGCAGGTCGGCGCTCCAGCGGTAGCGCTCGGTGACCAGCGAGGGGAGGAAGAACAGCACCACGACGGTGCCCACCACGGCGCCCGCGCTGTGCCGGATCAGGGTGCCGAGGCCGAGCCCGACCAGGGCGCAGACCGGGCCGAACAGCACCGCCGCCGCGACGTACCGCAGCGCGGCCGGGTCGGTGACGGACTGTCCGATGCCGGTCCCGGCCAGGATCGCCTGGCTCCCGCCGAAGGAGATGCCGACGGTGAGCACCCCGTAGCCGAACAGCACGGCGGCCAGCACGCAGGCCTTGGCGAGGATCACCGCCCGGCGGTCGGGCACGGCCGCCAGGGTGGTGCGGATCAGCCCGGTCGCGTACTCGCCCGCGATGACGATCGCGCCGAGGCCGCCCGCGACCAGCATCAGGATGTCGGCGGAGACGAGGTTGAAGGCGTCGTTCAGCGCGATCCGCGCCATGACCGCCGGATCGCCTTCGCCCGGCGTCCAGTGGTCGCGGGTGTACACCGCGGACTTGAGGCTGGCGGCGATGCTCGCCAGGGCGCCGAGGCCGAGCACCCAGGGGATCGAGCGCAGTGACCAGAACTTGATCCACTCGGCGGCCAGCAGGTCGCCGAAGCGGGCGCGCGGCTCGGTG
This sequence comes from Kitasatospora sp. NPDC127067, assembly GCF_042724755.1. Classification (NCBI taxonomy): domain Bacteria; kingdom Bacillati; phylum Actinomycetota; class Actinomycetes; order Kitasatosporales; family Streptomycetaceae; genus Kitasatospora; species Kitasatospora sp. NPDC127067. Next base: position 40,265 of record NZ_JBHXEM010000066.1, read on the forward strand.
GCGGCGCCGGTGGGCTCGGTGGCGGTGCGGGTGGGCAGGGTGTTCATCGGGGCTCTCCGGCGAGGTATTCGACGCTGTCGGCGGTCAGGTCCATGAACGCCTCCTCCAGGGAGGCGCCGCGGGTGGTCAGGGCGTGCAGCAACAGGCGCTGTTCCAGGGCGAGTTCGCCGATCCGGGTGGCGTCCAGGCCGCTCACCGCGAGGGTGCCGTCCGGGCCGGGCCGCACGGCCGCGCCCGCCGCCGTCAACACGGCCGCCAGCCGGTCGGGTTCGGCGGACCGGACGGTGACGGCGGCCCGGCCGGCCCGGGCGGCGAACCCGGTGAGGCTCTCGTCGGCGAGCAGTCGGCCGCGTCCGATCACCACCAGGTGGTCGGCGGTGTGCTCCATCTCCGCCATCATGTGGCTGGAGACGAACACCGTGCGGCCCTCGTCCGCGAGCCGCCGGAACAGCCCGCGCACCCAGAGCACGCCCTCCGGGTCCAGCCCGTTCAGCGGCTCGTCGAACAGCAGCACCGGCGGGTCGCCGAGCAGCGCACCGGCGATGCCCAGGCGCTGGCGCATCCCCAGCGAGTAGCCGCCGATCCGGCGCCCGGCCGCCGCGGCGAGCCCGACCTCCTCCAGCACCTGATCGACCCGCGCGGCCGGGATCGCGTTGGCGCGGGCCAGCGCCCGCAGGTGGGCCCGGCCGGTGCGCCCGCCGTGCACGTCGCCCGCGTCGAGCAGCGCACCGGCGTGCCGCAGTCCGCGCGGCCGGCCGGCGAAGGGCACGCCGGCCACGGTGGCGGTGCCCGCGGTGGGGGTGTTGAGGCCCAGGATCATCCGCAGCGTGGTGGACTTGCCCGCGCCGTTGGGCCCGAGGAAACCGGTCACGGTGCCCGGCCGGACGGTGAAGGAGAGGCGGTCGACGGCGGTGCGGACGTGCCGGCCGCGGCCGTAGCGCTTCGTCAGTTCGGTAACTTCGATCATGGGGTCCACGGTGCCCGGGGGAACCGGTCGGGCGCATCGGACCGGCGTCGACACCGCAGGTCACCCGCGGTCGTACAACCAGGGTTGGATGACGGCGGGCGGCGGCCGTCGCTACGATCTTGAACCATGCCCTCGACCCCTTCCCCGCCGCTGTTCCGGCGCGTCCCGCCCGAGATCTGGGTCGCTCTCGCCTGGTGCGCGGCCGCCGGTTACCCCGCCGTACGGCTCGGCGGCGCCGCCGCGCAGCACCCCGGCGCCGCCGCGCACGGCGGCTGGGCGTTCACCCTGGCCGACACGGTGCTCGCCTTCGCGGGCGCGGCGCTGGTGCGGCGGCTGCCGGTGCTCTCGGTCGCCCTGCTGCTGGTCGCCGCGTTCACCGAGACCGACGGCTGGGCCGGCGGCGCCCAGGTGCCGCCCGGTGCGCTGCTGGCCGTGGACACCGCGCTCTGCCTGATCACCGCCGACCGGCCCCGGCGCAGCTCCCGGGCCGCGTTCGCGCTGGTCATGGTCTTCCTGGTGCTGCACATCGGCCTGGTGCGCGGCAGCACGGTGGGCATCTTCACCGGCACCCACATCGGCTCGGCCGACGGCGCCGCGCTGCTCGCACTGGTCGCCTGGCTGGTCGGCCGTTCGGTGCGGCAGAACCGGGAGCACGCCGAGGCGCTCAGCGCCCGGGCGGCCGAGGAGGCGGTCACCGCCGAACGGCTGCGGATCGCCCGCGAGATGCACGACACCGTCGCGCACAGCCTCGGCATCGTCGCCCTCCAGGCCGGGGCGGCCCGCCGGGTGATCGACCGTCGGCCGGAGCGGGCCGCGCAGGCGCTGGGCGAGATCGAGGCCGCCGGGCGGGAGACCCTGGCCGCGCTGCGCCGGATGCTGGTCGCGCTGCGGCGGGCCGACGGCGAGGCCTCGGCGACGCTGTCGCAGGGCCTGGCCGACCTCGACCGGCTGGCCGGGGCGACCACGGCGGCGGGGGTGCGGGTGGAGGTCCGGCGGCACGGCGAGCCGGGGCCGCTGCCGCCGGAGGTCGACCTCGCGGCCTTCCGGATCGTCCAGGAATCGGTCACCAACGTGGTGCGGCACGCGGATGTCGACGCCTGCGTGGTGGCGGTGGACCACCGGACGGCGGGGGAGCTGTCCGTCGAGGTCACCGACCGGGGGCGGGGCCGGGGCCGGGTGCCCGGGTCCGGGTTCGGGCTGGCCGGGCTGCGGGAGCGGGTCGTCCTGCTGCGCGGGGAGTTCGAGGCCGGGCCGCTACCCGGCGGCGGCTTCCGGGTGGCCGCCCGGCTGCCGGTGCCGGTCTCCGGGCCGGTGACGGTGTCGGTCTCCGGGTCGGTCCCGGTCGAGGGGGCGGGCGCGTGATCCGGGTGGTGCTGGCGGACGACCAGCCGTTGGTGCGCGCCGCGCTGGAGATGGTGATCGCGGAGACGGACGACGTCGAGGTGGTGGGCGAGGCGGGCACCGGGGCGGAGGCCGTCCGGCTGGCCGCCGAACTGCGGCCGGACGTCGTGGTGATGGACATCCGGATGCCCGGTATGGACGGCATCGAGGCCACCCGGCTGGTGACCGCCGACGGCGGGCCGACCCGGGTGGTGGTGCTCACCACCTTCGACGAGGACGAGCACGTGTACGCGGCGCTGCACGCGGGGGCGTCCGGCTTCCTGGTCAAGGACATGGCGCTGGACGACATCCTCGGCGCGGTGCGGGTGGTCGCCGCCGGGGACGCGCTGATCGCGCCGGGCGTCACCCGGCGGTTGATCGGGGCGTTCATCGCCGGCCGCCCGCAGAGGCCCGGGGGCGGTGGGCACGCCCCGGCCGCCGCCGCGGTGGCGGCCGAGCGGCGGCTGGCGGCGATCACCGGGCGCGAGCGGGAGATCCTCACCCTGGTCGGCCGGGGTCTGTCCAACACCGAGATCGCCGCCGAACTGGTGCTCAGCATCGCGACCGTCAAGACCTACATGACACGGCTGCTGGCCAAGCTCGACGCCCGGGACCGGGTGCAGCTGGTCATCCTGGCCTACGAGGCGGGCCTGGTCTCCGTGTCCGCTTGAACGGGCCTGCCTTTAACGGGCCTGCTTTAACGGGCCCGGCCGGTCGGCCGGGCCCGTCGCAGAAACGATTCGGCACTCGATCACGAGGAGCCGGAGCTCAGCGCTTGACCGCCACGCCCGCGTACATCGCGATGTCCCGGTCGCGGACGGGCGGGGCGTCGGCGTCCGGCCGCCAGTTGTGCACCAGCGTGACGCCCGGGTCGAGCAGCTCGTAGCCCTCGAAGAACGCCTCGGCCTCGGCCTTGTCGCGGATCTGGAGCGGGATGCCGCGCGCGTTGTACTCGCGGCCGACGCCACCCACGCCCACCGGGTCAGTGTCACCCGTGAAGACCGTCAGGGCGAGGAAGCTGCCGGGGGCCAGGGCGTCCATGAATCGGCGCACGATGCCCTGCGGGTCGTCCTCGTCCAGCACGAAGTGGACGATCGCGATCAGCGACAGCGCCACCGGCTGCGAGAAGTCGAGCACCTCGCGCAGCCGGGGGTTGTTGATGATCGACTCCGGGTCGCGGAAGTCGGCGTCCACGTAACAGGTGCGGCCCTCGGGCGTGCTGTCCATCAGGGCCCGCGCGTGGGTCAGCACGATCGGGTCGTTGTCCACGTACCCGACCCGGGCCTCGGGGGCGATCGCCTGGGCGATCTCGTGCAGGTTCGGCGAGGTCGGGATGCCGGTGCCGACGTCCAGGAACTGCCGCACGCCGTACTGCTCGGCGAGTCGGCGCACCGAGCGCTGCATGAAGTCGCGGGTGGTGCGCATCGAGATCGGCAGCGACGGCCAGGCCTGCACCGAGGCGTGCGCCGCGACCCGGTCCGCCTCGAAGTTGGTCTTGCCGCCGATGAGGTAGTCGTAGACCCGGGCGGAGTGCGGAACGTCCATCCGCAGGTCCACCGATGGGTAATCCTCGTGCGGACTGCGCTCCGCCCGGATCTCGTTCGCCATGCTCGTTCTCCCGTTGCTGGGCGTCCGTCAGCGACCGCCGAGGTGGCGGCCCATGGTGCGCATGGTAACGGTCGACCGGTGCGGCGGAATGACGGGCCCTCAGGCCCGCACCTCCGGGTGCTTCGGGCCCGTGCCTCCAGGTGTCTCAGGCCCGCGCCTCCGGGTGCTTCGGGTCGAGCGCGGCGGCGCCCGGCTGACGGGGGACGGCGGCGGACCCGGCGTCGCCCCGGCCGTGCGCCGCCAGTTCGAGTGCGGCGCCTATCCACGCGATGCCGAAGGCCCACGTCGCCAGCCACTCGCACAGGTACAGCGGCCGCACCGACCAGCCCGAGCCGAGGCCCGCCACCCCGGCCAGGACGGAGAGCGCCAGGGCGACCAGGATCACCACCCCGGCCACCAGGTAGGCCGTGCTCACCCGGGCCGGCTGGGTGGAGCGCGGATTGCGGAAGGAGTGGAGGCAGAACATCGCCAGCATGACGAACAGCAGGCCGGCGAAGACCAGGTGGAACACTCCGACGGTGCGCTGGACGCCGGAGGCGCCCGCCGGGGCCGTCGGGCACAGCGCGACCCCGACCGCGAAGAACCCGGCGGCCGTGCTCCAGCGGTCGTCCCGGCGGTCGAAGCGGTAGCAGATCAGGAACACCCCGAGGGCGCACAGTCCGCCGACGAAGAGGTTCCGGGTGTCGGTGTAGTAGGCGGCGCTCATCGAGCCCGGCCAGAAGTCGTCGGTGCCGCGCCCCGTCACCTCGGCGGCCAGCCAGTTGCCGAACGGCAGGGCCGGCGGCAGCAGGACGCCGATCAGGCCGACGCCGAGGCGAAGGATCGCGATGGTTCGAACGTCCTGGATGCTCCGCCGGACACCGGGGGAGTTCTGCGTGCGCGAGTCGTGGGTCACGGACGCCTCCTTGCCTTTCCACGGGCTCCTCGGCCCGCTGTTCCTCCGGTCGCGGGGGACGGGGTGGGGCGGCGTCGGACGGGCGCCGCCGCACACCTGAGCGACCGTCACCTTGTGTACCCGCATCGGCGTTCGAAGCACCACCGATTTGAGCGGTTTACGCCCTCAATGACCGTCCGGAGAACCTCGGGTCACCATCCACCACGGCCGTGACGGCTCCACCGGTTCAACTCCCCCGCGGAGAGCCGGGAAGGCGGCTGCCACCAGCCCAATCGTCACCGACCGAGCGGGAATTGATTCGTGCGATTCCCTTCCGATCGGCGATCGGATCTGACAGCATCGTCCGCTGTCCGGTCGCCGGTGACCCGTGCACCGGTGACCCGTGCGCCGCCGTGCGCCGTGTCCACCCCGGCCGATCGGCGGCCGCCGTCCCGCTGCGCCTCGTGGAGGAACCGTGACCACCAAGGCCGACCCCGCCGGGACCGCCCTCCGTCCGGCCCGCTGGGTCCGCACCCGGCTGCGCGCCGGCCCCTCGGCGGCCCTGCTGACGGCCGCCCTCGCCTTCGTCACCGTCCTGCTGACCGTGGCCGTCCCCCGCGTCACGGACCGGAACGCGGACGCGGCGCTGCGGGACTTCGTGCGCCAGAGGGGCATCCACGCGACCAGCCTGCACTTCGCCTCCAAGGCCCGCCCGACCGACACCGCCGCCGCCCTCGACGCCGTCGACCGGGACATCGTGGCGCGCGTCGGCGCGACGGTGGCGCCGGCACCGGACCGCCTGGCCCACGGCACCAGGACCGAGACGAACCCGGTGTACAACCCGGGCTACCACCGGGTGAGCCAGGACATCCCGCCCAGGATCCTGCTGATCCGGCTGCAGGGCCTCGCCGACCGCGTCACCCTGACCGAGGGCAGCTGGCCCGGCCCCGCCGCGGCCGGCGCCCCGGTGCCGACGGTGGTGAGCCGGGAGGCCGCCGAGGCGATCGGCATCAAGGTCGGAGACGTCCTCGACAACGGCAGCAGCGGCCCCGACCGCCGACGGACCACCGTGGTGACCGGCATCTACCGGCAGAACGACCCGTCGGACCCGTTCTGGGTCGGCATCGGCTGCCCGAACCGCCCCTGCCTGGGGCTCGACGCGGAGCACGGCAACTGGCAGGAGGTCACCGGCTTCGTCGACGACGGCAGCGTGGGCGCGCTGACCGCCTGGAGCCCGTCCGTCCAGAACTTCTGGCGGGTTTCCGTCGACCCCGCCCCGCTGCGCGCCGACCGTCTGGAACGGACCCGCGCCGCCGTCGCGCCCCTGCTGGCCGGGCCGGAGGCCGACGCGCTGGTCACCGCGACCGGGCGCGCCGACCTGCGGGTCGTCTCGACGCTGCCAGTGGTCCTCACCTGGGCGGCCGAGCGCTACCGGGCCGCGATGGCGCTGGGCGCGGTCGGCCCGGCCGGCGTCGCGGGCGTCGCCGCCGTGGTGCTCTGCCTGGCCGCCGCGCTCGGCACCGACCGGCGCGCCGCCGAACTGCGGCTGCTCCGGGCCCGTGGCTGCTCGCGCGGCGGGGTGCTGCTGCGGCTGCTCGGCGAGAGCGCGGTGACGGTCCTGCCCGCCGCGGTACTCGGAGCGGTGCTCGCCCTGGTGCTGGTGCCCACCCCCCGGTGGGGCTTCGCGGTGGCGGCCGGCCTGGTCGCCACCCTGTTCGCCCTGCTCGCCTTCCCGGTGCGCGCCGCCCTGCTCCGGACGCACCCCCGGCGGACCGGGCCCTGGCGCCGGCTGATCGGCGAAGTCGCGCTGCTGGCCGTCACCGCGGTGGCGGTGGCCGAGGTCCGCCGACGCGGCGTCGGCCACCCCGGCCGGGGAGCGGATCCGCTGCTGGTGGCCGCGCCGCTGCTGCTCGCCGTCGCCGGCGGGCTGCTGCTGGCACGGATCGAGCCTGTGGTGATCGGCCGACTGGCCGCCCTGGCCCGCCGGGGCCGCGGCCTGATCGGCTTCCTCGGCCTCTCCCGGGCCTCCCGCGACCACTCCGGCCGGCGCCGGCCCTCCGCGCTGCCGCTGCTCGCCCTGCTGATCGCCGTCACCGCGACCGGCTTCGGCGCCACCCTGCTCGACGCGGTGGACCGCGGCAGGCTGAGCGCCGCGCGCCTCGCGACCGGCGGCGACGTCGCCGTCTCCGTCCCGGGCTACGCGACCCTGCCGGAACCGTTCCTCAAGGCCGCGGGCGACCTTCCGCAGACCCGGGGCGCGACGGCGGTCCGGGTGGACCCCCGGGCGCTGTTCGTCGGCGCCGACGCGAACAACTACACCAAGGTGACCCTGGTGGTCGCCGAGCCGACCGCGTACGCCGAGATCGCCCGCACCCTCGGGGCCGGCGAGTTCGACCCGGCGAAGCTCGCCGGCACCCCCGGCGGCCCGGACACCCCGGTGCCCGCGCTGTTCAGCCGCGACCTGGCCGCGCGGCTGGGCGCCGGCGCACCGACGGTGCACCTGTCCACCGCGAGCGAGCTGCGCACCAC